>NZ_RZOS01001119.1:0-694 GCF_004022605.1 Mesorhizobium sp. M4B.F.Ca.ET.089.01.1.1 | reverse complement strand
AGGCATGCCATGAAGGCTATGTGGCCCAAGGCACCTTCTCGTCGCCGGAAAAGTGCATTCGCGGAACGAAGGTGACCCTCCTTGGCGACGAAATTAGTGCGGTGGCAAATTGCAGCAAGGGAACCCTCAGGTTAGGGGATGACCTTCAAAATGCCCGTTGACGAGAACTGTGCATCCGGCGGCATCTTCGCCGCGCCAGCCTTCACAGTGCTCTGCCCCAAATATCGAGGCAGGATTGTGAACCCGTGAGGCTTTTGCGCCCGGCGCATTTTTCGGGCGCAGGTAGAAGGCTCCAGTCCTGAAAGCGTTGCAGTGAAAGGACGAAGGGGCGCAAAGCTAGCCTTCTTTGGAGGACAAAGACCTAGTAAATGTCACGAGAACATCACATTCGACCGATGGCCGAGAGGTATCATTTGCGCTCTGATATTGTGAAGTTTCAAAAACGGCACTGAGTCGATCGCTAGATCAGTAACGTCATCGCTGCTGAGTTTGAAACAGTACGAACCGCCACCTCAGAATGAAGCTGCGCGTGAGGCCAAATCACTGTATGAAATTTGGACAAGAGACAGGACGGAACCGCATCATGGCCTCTGCGACAGCGTCGGAGTTCAAGAACGAAAGCGATCTCGTTTTCAGCGATATCTCCAGCGAGGCGTGGCGCGAGTATCATTTTGAATCGGGTGCTAAGGTCCGC
>NZ_RZOS01001118.1:0-694 GCF_004022605.1 Mesorhizobium sp. M4B.F.Ca.ET.089.01.1.1 | reverse complement strand
CGTGCCGCCACTTCTGCCGAAAGGCCGGTCCGGGCGACGATCGCCGCAATCATGGCCGCGTCGTCGGCGTCGTCTTTTTCCATGCGCCGGATAATGGAGTTCGCGGCCTTCATCTTGTCGATCGACAGGGCCAGGTCTTCGATCTTCGCCATGATCCGTTGCAACGCAGATGGATCGCCCGAGCGGATCGGCTCGTCATCCGCGCCGTGGGGGAAGGCTTTCCGCTTCACCGCTTTCCGGGCCGCTGCTGAATGCGCGGCAAGATCGGCGCGGCGGGCATCGGAAATCTTCATCCGCTTTTCGTTGCGGGCAACGGGAAAGCGCGCCGGTCCGGTAATAAACCAGTTCATGCAGCGGCTTTCCGCCGCCCAATAGCGCCGCGTCAACTCGACGTGGCGGCGGGTGAAAGCCTCGATCTCTGGTTCCGTGTTCGGTGCGCTCGCCTTCTCCCACAGCTCCACGACGTAGCCGGCAAACTCGTTCAGTCGGTGGGCCAGCTCGCCCAGTTCGGCGTTCGCGCGCCGGTCTGGAAAGTGGGTCAGTGCATCGAACTGGTGTTCGATGTCCTTCGCCGCAATGTTTGCGGCGAAGGTTCCTGTCACGATAGCGAGGCTTCGGTTTTCCACGATAGCGATTTTCATCATGCCTCTCCTTCGACAAAGGTCGGGGCACGGCGCTCAATCCTGTCCTGCAA
>NZ_RZOS01001117.1:0-696 GCF_004022605.1 Mesorhizobium sp. M4B.F.Ca.ET.089.01.1.1 | reverse complement strand
CGATATGAGACTCATTGGCGCTCATATTCTTTGTTTTTACGAATGATTCCAATGCCTCACGCACTTCAGCCCAGAGGTCCTCAAGCTCGGCCGCGATGGCTTCGAGGACCTGGCGGGGCGCTGTACGGGGAATCTTGCCGACGATGGCTTGATAGGTTTGCTGGACCCTGCCCCAGTTTGCCGGAACGCCTTCCTCAATGCCGGCATCTATCATCTTGACGATGTCGCGGCGGCATATGGTTAGCCGTTCCTTAACGACCCGGTAGGCCTTCTTCTCGGCTCGGACGACTTCCGCCAGTTCCTTGAACTCCGCTGCGCGCGCCACGATCGGCGAGATGTCGAAGCCGTAGGCTTGCTCGATCTCGCCCCCCTGCCCTTTCCGAGCGTAGCGCTTGCCGTTGGGGCTGTCCCTGCGGATGATCAAGCCGCACTCGACCAGGACCGCCAGGTGCCGCCGTAGCGTCGCAGGTGGCATGCCATTGGCGCGGCCGATCAGCTGCTCATTAGACGGCCAGACGATCAGCTCGCTATCGCCATAGAGTGCCGTCTCCGGGTGGAACGACAGCAGGGCATCAAGTATGGCCAGTGCGCGATCAGTCGCGCCCAAGGCGCCGCGGGCTTCCTTGATGTGCTGGAAGACATGCCATTTGTGGACCGTCAGGTCCGCCGGCATGGCCTTTGCGGCCACCTGGCTTG
>NZ_RZOS01001116.1:0-697 GCF_004022605.1 Mesorhizobium sp. M4B.F.Ca.ET.089.01.1.1 | reverse complement strand
GGCGCGTAATGTTTCTTCAAGGATGTCGAGTGCTTCGGCAAATACTGTGTCTTCGATAGTAATCGGGGCGAGGAAGCGGATGACGTTTCCGTAAACGCCACAGATCAGGAGGATGAGGCCCCTGTCGAGCGCCTTCTCGCGGACACTGTTCGTGAATTCTGCACTAGGTTTTCTTGAGCCGGGCACCGTGAACTCGATCGCATTCATGAGACCCAGGCCACGGATGTCGGCGATCTGCGGAACGACATCCTTCAGCGATTGCAGCCGCCTTTTCAGGCGTACGCCGAGTAGTTCGGCGCGGTGGCACAAATCCTCTTCTTCGATCACGTCGAGGACAGCATTTCCGGCGGCGATGCCGATCGGGCTGCCACCATAAGTGCCACCTAGGCCGCCCGGTCCCGGTGCATCCATAATCTCCGCCCGACCGGTGACAGCTGCTATAGGGAAGCCGCCGCCGAGACCCTTGGCCATAGTGGTGATGTCCGGAAAGACACCGAAGTGCTCCATGGCGAAGAGCTTACCGGTGCGGGCAAAGCCGGTCTGTACTTCGTCTGCGATCAACAGGATGCCGTGTTTGTCAGCGATTGCGCGCAGCTGATCCATGAAGGCAGACGGCACTTCATAAAAGCCGCCTTCGCCTTGCACTGGTTCTACGATAAACGCAGCGACGCGGCCAGGATCAATATCAGCCTTGAAA
>NZ_RZOS01001115.1:0-698 GCF_004022605.1 Mesorhizobium sp. M4B.F.Ca.ET.089.01.1.1 | reverse complement strand
ATCATGGGCTCTCTGACAAAGTTTTGGGCAAACCTGAACTTTTGCCAGTGGCAAGCGGCATGCCGCTTCTCACGGACATTCAGTTCGAAGCTTTAGAGGCAGGCGTAGCTCGCGGAGAAAGTCTTCTTGTCAGCGCGCCGACATCGACCGGGAAGACCCTAATCGGTTGGTGGACAGTGGCATCAGCCATTGAGGCAGGCTACACGGCTGTTTATCTCGTCTCTCATCGGGCGTTGGCCAAACAGAAGTTCGAGGAGGCTAAGAGATTATTTCTTGGTGACTTCCTAGCTTACGACCGTTCGGCGATTGTATGTGCGACAGGGGACAGCGTCGAAGACGCGGCAGGTCGGAAAACAAATGCTCCCCTTTCTTCTGTTATCTTGGTTGCAACGTACGAGAAGTTTCTGGGCTGCTTGTCAGTTGGTGGGCCGCCGCGTGACCTGACAAACATCTGCTTCGTCTGTGATGAAGTCCAGTTGGTGGGGGATAAACATCGCGGCCAAAACGCCGAACTTCTCCTGACGTTGATGCGGCGAGCGGGGTGGCGGCAGTTCGTCGGGCTGTCTGCGGTTCTGAGCCCCGGCGATGCACAGGCACTGGCTAGTTGGTTGGGGATTGGCTTGATCAGAAACCCCAATCGCGAAAAGGCATTGACCATTGAGTGTCGAACACCCTTGGCAACGCTCTCCGTCTCAGCT
>NZ_RZOS01001114.1:0-698 GCF_004022605.1 Mesorhizobium sp. M4B.F.Ca.ET.089.01.1.1 | reverse complement strand
GACCATAGGCGGCCGGCACATCCCGCCAGCGCAGCCCGTTACGGATCACGAACAGAATCCCCCTCAGCACCCGTCGGTCATCGACCCGAGGTACCCCGTGCGAGCGTGGAAAGAATGGCTCGATCCGCCGCATCTGCGTCGGCGACAGCAGTAACAAATCACCCATGGTGGCCACCTCCAGCCACCTTGAATCATCATCGCTCCTTCAACTCAACAATTTAATGGGTCCTGACCCTAGTTGTTTCCTCACGCCAGATCGAAGGTCTCGTCAGCATTTCAGCATGCAGAAATTGCCAGTGCGAGCAGCCCTCTTTGCTCTCGTGACAGCATTCGAGATGTCCATGGCGGATGCGATAGGGAGACGCTTCGAAACGCCGGGCCGCTGGCTGGAGAAGCTTAGCGCCGAAAGAAGAAAGAAGATTTCTCAAGTGATCGCCGATGCGAAGAGTGATGATGGATTTGTGGACGAGATCCTATTCACTCAGTTCTGCGACAAATCTGATATTGTTCGAAAAGGAATAGAGCTCCCCCGGAGCGCGACATCGGCCGCCGACGTGTTCCGGCGAGCTGAGAAACTTAGAAATGCTGTTGCGCATGAAATGACTGTGCCTGGCTCCTTCCGCCGCGAAAAATATCGCAGTGTTGGTCAGAGATATGATGATTTTGAAAAGGGAGATTGATGGATAGAAGGCTTGCTC
>NZ_RZOS01001113.1:0-700 GCF_004022605.1 Mesorhizobium sp. M4B.F.Ca.ET.089.01.1.1 | reverse complement strand
TCACCGAGGCGCGCGACGCCACCGCCAAGGCTGCCAACGACGCCCGCGACGAAGACCTCGATGGTCCTGTCGGCTACGACAGCGCCGCCCAGCGCAAACGCGAATTCGCCGCCGACATGGGCGTGCAGTCCCACGCGCTCAGGATGGCCGCCGAAGGCGCGGTCGCCGCCTACAAAGAGATCGTCGGCGAAACCTGGAAGCCCTTCGACCGCCCGGTCGACAATCCCGGTCACTCGCTCGATCGCAAGGCGGCTGTGGCGCAGATGTCGGCTTTCGACTGAAGTACAGTCCGGCGGGGCTTCGGCCTCGCCGCTCCTTCACGACGACAGAGGTCGCCTTTCCGGAGGCGGCCTTTTTCCATGTCGGCGTCGAACGCCTGGGTGCGCGAAAATCAAGGGAAGGAAGAAGAGGCGAGACGGCGCCCATTGCGGCCGCCGCGGTTGTCGGTCCTGCCGGGGCCGCAAGCGAGCCGCAACGGCTTTGCCGTCCTCCACTGGCGTTGCGGCCTTCGGTGCGCTCGCTTGGCTGTTGCCCCGGCTACGGACCCCGCGTGACGGGCCGCGATGGGCGCGGCCTCACATGGAGGTCAGGAAATGCGCAGCAAAGAGAACAGCACTCGTGTGGATATCTACGCGAAAATCACCGACCGTATCGTCGCGGAGCTGGAAAAGGGCGTGCGCCCCTGGGTCAAGCCCTGGAG
>NZ_RZOS01001112.1:0-700 GCF_004022605.1 Mesorhizobium sp. M4B.F.Ca.ET.089.01.1.1 | reverse complement strand
ATCATCGTGGGTGAGTCCCCCTCTGGCGAACTCCTCGAGCTTGTTGCGTAGCATTTGAACGCGGCCGAGCTTGACGATTTTGCCATCAAGCAAGACACAACCTCGGCGGCTACGCGATGTATGTCCATGCCGATACTACGCATGGTTCCCTCCATCGCTGGTCAAGCCCGGATCCGCCAAGCTTAACGAAACCTGACGACCGAACAAACGATGGCACCGAGAATAACATGCCGGATAGTGGTTATGTCGAATCTTTCAACGGCCGCATGCGCGACGAGCTCTTGAACGAGAGTCTGTTCTTCGGCCTCGACCACGCCCGCAGCGCCAATGCCGAATGGCGGGAGGACTTCAACACCGCGAGGCCTCATTCCTCGCTCGCCTACCAGACCCCGGCAGCCTATGCCAAGATCATCACCGCAACCGGCTCCGACGCTGTGCTGATGGAAGGCTCTGCGCCTCCGCCGGTTGCTCAAACCGCGCCACACGGCGTAACGGAAACGGCCAAGGCTCTAATCGCCACAGGATCAATATCAGTGGCAGGAATGGGCGAAGCTATCTAGCAGGCCGTTGAAAAAGCCGCTCGCCGTCGATTGGCTCCGAAGGGATTCGGAGGATGGCGCATGCGGGGCAACGACGATCGGACCGGCTCCCTTTTCAGCTATGTGGATCTGGAGGTGCGGGGTCGCCAGAACCATCCGTT
>NZ_RZOS01001111.1:0-700 GCF_004022605.1 Mesorhizobium sp. M4B.F.Ca.ET.089.01.1.1 | reverse complement strand
TCCGCCCGCCTCTATCTGTTGAAGGCGCCGATCATCGTGACGCTGGCGCTGTTCTGGCTCATTTCCGGCCTCGCGCCGTTCCTGGCATTCGAGGCGGCGCGCAGCCATTTCGCGAGCTTCCTGCCTGGCCGCGCCGCGAGCGCGATGGTGGCGGTGACATGTCTTGCCGATGTCGCGTTGGGGCTTGCGGTGCTCTTCCGGCCCTGGGCGCGGCGCGCTCTGATCGGCATGCTTGTGCTGACGCTCGCCTACCTGCTTGCCGCGACATTCGCGGAGCCGGCGCTCTGGCTCGATCCGCTCGGCCCCCTGGTCAAAGTGGTGCCGTCGATCCTGCTGGCGCTCACGGCCCTTGCCATTCTGGACGAACGCTGATGGCGCTGGAAGACGTGCTGCGACTTGTCCATGTGCTCGGCGCGACGGTGCTGTTCGGAACCGGCATCGGCATCGCCTTCTTCATGGCGATGGCCGTCAGGACCCGCGACCCCCGCATCATCGCCCATGTCGCCAGCATCGTGGTGATCGCAGACACCGTCTTCACGGCGACTGCCGTGGTGCTGCAGCCGCTGACCGGGTACGGGCTGGCGCGCGTCGTCGGATGGCCGCTCAACGAAGGCTGGATCCTGCTGTCACTGGCGCTCTATGTGATCATCGGCCTGTTCTGGGTGCCGGTGGTCTGGATCCAGATCCGCTTGCGCGACAT
>NZ_RZOS01001110.1:0-702 GCF_004022605.1 Mesorhizobium sp. M4B.F.Ca.ET.089.01.1.1 | reverse complement strand
GTCCGTGTCGACTTGATTCTCCTTAAGCAAATCCCCGGTACCGAAGATGGCTGGACTACCGATGGTCGCATCCCCTTCCCCAGCGATGCGACCATCACAGCAAAGGTCCGAATGCTTGGCAACGTCCACCGCAATTTCGAACTTCAGGCGGATGCATTCCCACGTAACTAGATGCCATGCGGGCCTCACCCCGCCATCCTCGCCGTGGCGCCGTTCGCCTTCAGCGCCGCCATCAGCATCGGTCCGACCGA
This sequence comes from Mesorhizobium sp. M4B.F.Ca.ET.089.01.1.1, assembly GCF_004022605.1. Classification (NCBI taxonomy): domain Bacteria; kingdom Pseudomonadati; phylum Pseudomonadota; class Alphaproteobacteria; order Hyphomicrobiales; family Phyllobacteriaceae; genus Mesorhizobium; species Mesorhizobium sp. M4B.F.Ca.ET.089.01.1.1. The sequence continues at coordinate 451 of NZ_RZOS01001110.1, read as the reverse complement.
AAACGCCCCTGCCCTGGCCTTGTCAGTCAGCACGCGCAGGTATCCGCCGGCGGAATTGATGTGCTGAGCGCGTTGCAGGATGCAGGCAATCACGATCGCGGCGGTTTCCTGGCCCATCGCATGGCAGGCCTCCTCATACGCCGACGGCGAGACGCCAAGGTAGCCCCGCACCTGGGCGGCGGTAATCATGAAATCGCGCCAATTGCCGATGCCATCGACGGCATAGTCCGCAATTTCGGGGCAGGCCTTCAGCACAAGCCCCAGCGGATACGTTTTCGGGGGCTCTGCGGTTCTCGTGCTGGGCTCGGCCGTCGACCCGCTTTTCTCTAAAGCAGGTTCAAATTCAAAAATAGAGTCGGTATTTGAATCAGATTGCTGCCGCTCGTTTTGAGAGTCATTGCCGCTCGGATTCGTGGATTTCATATGGGTTTCCAGCAGCTTATCCACCTCC
>NZ_RZOS01000110.1:0-14495 GCF_004022605.1 Mesorhizobium sp. M4B.F.Ca.ET.089.01.1.1 | reverse complement strand
GATGAAGTCGGCGACGAAGCGGTCGGAAGGATGCTCGTAGATCGCGTGCGGCGTGTCGCATTGCAGCAGCCTGCCATCCTTCAGCACCGCCATGCGGTCGGCCATGACCAGCGATTCCTCCTGGTCGTGGGTGACGATGACAAAGGTGATGCCAACCTCGTGCTGCAGGCGCTTCAATTCGAGCTGCATGGCGCCGCGCAGTTTCTTGTCGAGCGCGCCGAGCGGCTCGTCGAGCAACAGCAGGCGCGGCCGCTTGACCAGAGCGCGGGCGAGCGCGACGCGCTGCTTCTGGCCGCCAGACAATTGCTCCGGCTTGCGGTCGGCGAAAGGCACGAGCTCGGTCGTCGCCAGGATGGCGTCGACGCGGCTGCGGATCTCGGCCGCCGGCAGGCGCTCCATTTCGAGGCCGTAGGAGACGTTGGCCCTGACGCTCATGTGCGGAAACAGCGCATAGGACTGGAACATCAGGTTGACCGGCCGCTTGTTGGGCGGCGTGCGGGCGATGTCGCGGCCGTCGAGCAGGATCTGGCCGTCGCTCGGCGTCTCGAAGCCGGCCAGCATGCGCAGCAGCGTGGTCTTGCCGCAGCCGGAGGGACCGAGCAGGGCGAAGAACTCATTCTCGCGGATGTCGAGCGAAATGCCGTCGACGGCCCTCACGCGGCCGAAATTCTTCGACACGCGATCGATCCGGAGCAGCGTGCGCGGTTCGCTCATTGGCCGATGACCCCACGATTGAGCCGCTGCGAAAGGGTGAGCGCGGTGATCGAGACCGCCATGACGATGGTCGCCAGGGCGTTGATCTCCGGCGTGATGCCGAAGCGGATCATCGAATAGATCTGCATTGGCAGCGTGGTCGAGGCGCGCCCGGCCCCGGCGGTGAAGAAGGCGATGATGAACTCGTCGACCGAGAGCGTGAAGGCGAGCAGCGCGCCGGCGACCACCGCCGGCAGGATCACCGGCAGCGTCACCCGCCGGAAGGTGGTGAGCGCGGAGGCTCCGAGATCGGCGGAGGCCTCGACGATCGACCAGTCGAAGCTCTTCAGCCGCGCGCGTACCACCGAGCAGACGAAGGCGAGGTTGAAGACGACATGGGCGAGAATGATGGTGTGCAGGCCCATGGTGACATCAAGCATGGAGAAGAACGACAGCAGCGCGATGGCGAGCACGATGTCGGGGATGATCATCGGCGCGAAGATCAGTGCCTCGAGACCCTTGCCGTACTGCCGGCGCATCTCGATGCCGATCGCCAGCAGCGTGCCGAGCAGCGTGGCGATGGCGGTCGAAACCAGCGCCACGATCAGGGTGTTCAGCGCTGCCTGCAGGATCGCCGTATTGCCGGCGAGCGAGGCGTACCATTTCAGCGAAAACCCGGACCATGCCGTCGGCAGTCCGCCCGCATTGAAGGAGAGCGCCACCAGGACGGCGATCGGGATGTAGAGGAAGGCGAAGACGAGGACGAGGATCGTCCGCAGGCCGAGAAGGCGGGCAGGCGATGACGTCATGGCTGCCCTCCGACGGTCAGGAGGCGAGTGGCCGGACAGCCTCCTTCCCCCCGTTTACGAGGAGAAGATGCCGGCAGGCCGATGAGGGGCAGCGCTGAGCGTCGCAAAGGCTGGCGCCGCCCCTCATCCGCCCCTTCGGGGCACCTTCTCCCCGTGAACGGGGAGACAGAAGCAAGGCAGCGCTCAGCCATCGGCGCCTCCCTCGGCTTCCCTGGTTCGGCCGGCGGCGCGGTCGGCAAGCAAAGCCTGCGCCATCAGCACCGCGAGCATGATGGCGATCAGCGCCATTGCGAGAGCGGCGCCGAACGGCCAGTCATTTGCGGTCAGGAACTGGTCGTAGACCAGGTTGCCGATCATCTGGAAGCGGCCGCCGCCGAGCAGAGCGGGGGTGACGAAATTGCCGATCGACAGCACGAAGACGAAGACCGCGCCGGCGGCGATGCCCGGCACCGTCAGGGGCAGGATGACGCGGCGAAAGGTGGTCAGCGCCGAAGCGCCGAGGTCGCGCGAGGCCTCCGCCAGCTCCGGGTTGAGGCGCGACAGCGGCGCGTAGCAGGCGAGGATGACGAAGGGCAGGTAGTTGTAGACCAGGCCGGCGATGACGGCGCCCTCGGTGTAGAGCATCGACGGCGGCTCGCCGGTGTAGCCGATCCAGCGCAGCAACTGGGTGACGAGGCCTTCGCGGTTGAGCAGCACGATCCAGGCATAGGTGCGGATCAGATAGTTCGACCAGAACGGCAGCACGGCGAAGAACAGGAAGACCGGCTGCAGCCGGCGGGGCGCTGCTGATATCGCATAGGCAGCGGCGTAGCCGATGATGACCGCGATCAGCGTTGCGGTGCCGGCGATGCGCGCCGAATTGAGGAAGATGCCGGCATAGAGCGGGTCGAGGACCTGGCTGAAATTCTCCAGCGTGAAAGTGTATTCGATGCCGCCATAGATGCCGCGCCGGAAGAAGGCGAGCGCCAGCACCAGCGCGCATGGCACCACCATGAGCGCGGTCAGCCAGGCCAAAGCCGGCGCCATCAGCAGGTTGGAGCGAAGTCTGGTCTGGGACAATTTTCGATACCGCTCAGCGGCCGACGGCGACAGCCCGCCATCGGCCATTGTCTCTGGGCTGCAAGCGCCTACTGCGCGGCCTTGATCTCGCTGACGATCTTGGAATAGTCGCGCTGGGCGTCACCGACGTCGCGCAACTGCTCGAACTTGACGAGGTCGGCCACCGGCATCGCCATGTTGGGGAATTTGGCCAGGAAGTCGGCCGGCAGGCTCTCCATCGCCGGCTTGTTCGGCACCTTGTAGTCGATGTTCTGGGCCGCCCATGCGTGGTTCTTGGCGTCGAGCATGAAGTTGATGAACTTGAAGGCGGCGTCCTTGTGCTCGGAAGCCTTCATCACCACCATCGTGTCGACCCAGAGGTCCGAGCCTTCCTTCGGGATGACGTATTTGATCTCGGGTTTCTCGGCGATGCCGTAGTTGCACCAGCCGTCCCAGGCCTGCACCAGCAGCGCCTCGCCGGACACCAGCTTCGAATAGAAGGTGGTGTCGTCATAGGCGAGCAGGGTCTTCTTGGCCGAGATCAGCAGGTCCTTGACCTCGGCCATCTTGGCCGGATCGGTCTCGTTGACGGAGAAACCCTTGTCGAGCTGGCCGGCGGCGAGCAGCCAGCGGTCGGTCGCCAGCATGGTGGTCTTGCCCTTGAGGTCGTCGGAAGGCGCCAGCAGGTCGCTCCAGCTGGTCGGCGCGGCCTTGACCAGGTCCGAACGATAGCAGAGGCCGGTCGTGCCCCAGGTGTAGGGCACCGAGAAGGCGTTGCCGACATCGTGCGGCAGCTTGGTCGCTTCTGGATAGAGATTGGCGAGGTTGGGGACCTGGGCATGGTCGATCGGCTCGGTCAGGCCGAGCTTGTTCAGCACCTCGGCGAAGGGCGAGGAGACGAAGACCACGTCATAGCCCTTGCCGCCGGAGGCAACGAGCTTGCCCATGATCTCCTCATTGGTGGCGTGGACCACGACCTCGCCGGCAACACCGGTCGCGCTCTTGAAGGCGGCCATGGCGTCGGGCGCCATGTAGCCGTCCCAGTTGGAGATGACGAGGTCGGCGGCGGCCGCCGGCGCCGAAAGCGCCAGAGCGAAGCCGAGCGCGATTGAAGACGTTCTGAACGAACGATGCCGCAGGGCGGTGGTCATGACAGTCTCCCATTCCGGTTGGTCAAATTCGTTGGCGGACCGGCATTCGCGGTTCCCGCCGCGGCTCGATCCTGTTCCCCGGTCTTTTGTTGCCGATTGCAGTGACAGTACTATTGCAGAAAAAAGTACGTCAATCCATAATTTGGCAGGCGGCTCCGGAATCTGGCCGATTGCCTCGGCGGGGACGATCGGCCAAACCGGGGTCGCACCGATCCACGAGAACAAGTCATGCAAGCGGCAGCCAGGCGACCTCGCACCAACCATCTCGATCTCGCGCAGCGCATCCTGGACGTTGCCAGGCAGCGCGGCTTCGCGCCCGGCGCCCACCTTCCCGAGCAACAGATCGCCTCGCTCTGCAGCGTTTCGCGGACTCCGGTGCGGGCGGCGCTGCGCCTGCTCACCGAACAGGGCGTGGTGCGCTGGGAAGCAGCCACAGGCTACCGCCTCGCCATCGACCTCGCGGCGCAAAGGGCTGTCGCCACCGAATTGCCGAATGCGGAGGAAGACGAACTGGCCGAGGCGATCCTGCGCGACCGCTCGGCGCGGCGGCTGGACCAGACGGTAACCGTCAGCGGGCTGATGCGGCGCTACGATGCGGAACGCAAGACGGTACTAAAAGCGCTTCAGAGACTGACTGAAGAGAATCTCGTCGACCGCGCGCCGGGCCAGTCCTGGCTGTTTCGCCGGGCGCCCGACGATCCCGAGGCGCAGGGCGAGAGCTACGACTTCCGGCTGCTGCTGGAACCCGCCGCCATATTGACGCCGGGCTTCAGCCTCGACGGCGCGCGGGCGGCGGCGCTTCGGCAGGGCATGGAGGCGCTGATGGCGCAGCCCGATGCGGCCTTCGACACCAGGGAATTCCAACGGCTGGACATCGAGTTCCACGGCATGATCGCCGACGGCTCGGCCAACCGGTTCATCACCGACGCGCTGTCCGATCATCTCCGGTTACGCCGGCTGCCCGGCATCTATGCGGGCGTCAACGTGTTCCGGCTCAAGCAGTCGCTGCGCGAGCACCTCACCATACTCGACCATCTGGAAAGCTGGCAGTATGAGGTTGCGGCCGATCTGTTGCGTGTGCATCTCAGGCTGTCGCGCAGCCAGCGGCCACGGGCGGCGAGCCGCGGCGCGCCGGCGCTGTTCGGCATGATCAGCCGGCCGGATTGACCGAGGACCATCGTGACGCGCAAAGCCAGCCCGACCATAGCGCTGTTTCCCGAAGCGAGCTTCGGCGCGGCGCTCAATTGCGTCGGCATCGCGCAGGCCTTGCGAGCCAGGGGCGCCCGGCCGGTCTTCATCTGCCATGCCGGCTTCTCCGGCGTCTTTGCCGATTACGGCTTTCAGGAATACCAGCTGCCGACCAACGACCCGCTGAGCGACAGCGAGCGGCAGAGCTACTGGCAGGCTTTCGTGCGCCGACACCTGCCGCATTTCCGGCTGAGCCCGGTCGACCAGCTCGAAACCTATGTCGCGCCGACATGGCAGGCGATCGTCGACACGGCGGCCCAGGCCGAGGCGCCGCTCAGGCAATTGCTGGCGCGGCTGAAGCCCGACGCCGTCGTGCTCGACAATGTCATCATGTTTCCGGCGATCGCCGGCGCAAGCTGCCCGTGGGTGCGCGTCGTCTCCTGCGCCGAGACGGAATTGCCCGACGCCGAGGTGCCGCCCTATCTTTCCGGCCTTGCGGCCGACGACCCCGGGCGCGCCGCCTTCGAGGCGCGCTATCTCGCGGCGGTCGCCCCGGCGCATGAACGGTTCAACCGGCTGCGCGCCGATTCAGGCCTCGCGCCGCTGCCGAGGGGCCTGTTCCTGGAGGCATCGCCCGATCTCAACCTGCTGCTGACGCCGGCCATCGTGCGCCGCGAACGCGCCGAGCCGCTCGACCCCGCGCGCTTCACCTATCTCGAGGGCTGCGTCCGCTCCGAGGGGCCGTTCGAGGTGCCGGTCTTTCCGCGCAACGGCGGGCCGCTGGTCTATCTCAGCTTCGGCAGCCTGGGCGCCATGGATGTCGGGCTGATCCAGCGCATGCTTGCCGTCTTCGACCGGCTGCCGGCACGCTTCATCGTCAATGTCGGCGGCCTGCGCGATGCCTATCGCGCGGTGCCCGACAATGTCTATCTCGGCGCCTGGTTCCCACAGCCCTCGGTGGTGGCGAAATCGGACCTCTTCATCCATCACGGCGGCAACAATAGTTTCTGCGAGGCGCTTCGCTTCGGCGTGCCGTCGCTGATCATGCCCTATTGCTGGGACGGACACGACAATGCGCGGCGCGCCGAGGAGACCGGCGTCGGCAACCATATCGGCCGCGATGGCTGGACCGAAGGAGTACTGGAGCGAGCGATCCTCGGCCTGCTGGCCGACGATGCGATGCGCGCCCGCCTGAAGGACAATGCAGCGCAGATGGCGCTGAAGCCCGGAACGGATGTGGCCGCCGAAGCGATCCTCTCTTTGATACGGACATGACCAAATGCCTGAAAACCACCTGACGACCCTGCCGCCGACGAGCGGCGCCAACGATCCGAAAAGCTGGCTGGCCGCGCACGCGATCAGCGAAGTCGAATGCCTGGTGCCCGACATGAACGGCGTGCTGCGCGGCAAGGCGCTGCCGGCGGCGAAATTCCTGAAGGCGCTGGAAGACCGCGCGCTCTATCTGCCGAGCAGCGCCTTCCTGGTCAGCATTGACGGCCGCTATTCCGGCTCGATCGACGAAGGCTTCGCCTATTCGGACCCGGACATGCGCATGGTGCCGGATGTCTCGACACTTTGCCTGGCGCCCGGCGGCGGGCCTGGCAAGGCCTATGTCTTTGCCGATGCCTTCCACATGGACGACCGCCCGTGGATGGCCTCGCCGCGTCACGTCCTGCGGGCGGTGCTCGATCTCTATCGCCAGCGCGGCTGGCGGGCGGTGGTGGCGCCGGAGCTCGAATTCTATCTCACCGCGCCAAATCCCGATCCGGACCAGCCGCTGACCGCCCCGGCCGGGCGCAACGGCCGCGCCGAAAGCGTGCAGCATCCCTACGACATGGCGGCGCTGGAGGAGTTCGAGCCGGTGATCCAGCGCATCTACGCGCATGCGGCGGCCGCGGAGCTGCCGCTCGATACGCTGATCCATGAGTCGGGCACGGCGCAACTGGAAATCAACTTCCTGCATGGCGATGCGCTGGCGCTGGCCGACAAGGTGCTGTTGTTCAAGCGCCTGACCAGGCAGGCGGCTCAGGCGAGCGGCATGCACGCCACCTTCATGGCCAAGCCGATCGCGGCGCAGGCCGGCTCCTCGATGCATCTGCACATGTCCATTGTCGACGAGGCTGGCAACACGCTGTTTGCCGGCGGCGACGATGCCGACACCGCGATGTTCGGCCACTTCATCGGCGGCTTGCAGAGATATGTTCCGGAAATCATGCCGCTGTTTGCGCCGAACGTGAATTCGTACCGGCGCATTCGTCCGAACCACAGCGCGCCGGCCAATATCGAATGGTCGCACGACAACCGCTCCTGCGGCCTGCGCGTGCCGGCGGGCGGCCGCGCCGCGCGGCGGGTGGAGAACCGGCTGCCGGGGGCCGATGCCAATCCCTATCTGGCGATCGCCGGCTCGCTGCTCGCGGGCTATCTCGGCGTGGAGGAGAAGATCGCGCGCTCGGCGGAAGCGTCGGGCAATGCCTACAAGATCAAGAGCACGCTGCCGAAGACCATGGAGGAGGCGCTCGACCGTTTCACCGCCTGCGCGCCGGTGCGGGCGCTGCTCGGCGAGGATTTCTTCCAGACCTATCTGCGCGTCAAGAGCGTCGAGCTCGACCTGTTCCAGAGCGTGGTGACGTCCTGGGAACGCGACCACCTTTTGCTCAAGGTGTGACCATGGTTTCCAGTTCGACGGGTTTCAATTCCGGTCTCGATATCGGCAAATCCTACTATGTCGCCACCGCCAATCCAGCGCCGGATCATCCGGCGCTCATCGGCGATATCGAGGCCGACCTTGTGGTGGTCGGCGGCGGCTGCACCGGGCTGTCGGCGGCGCTCCACGCCGCGCAGCGCGGGCTGAAGGTGGTGCTGCTCGAAGGCGGCAAGATCGGCTGGGGCGCATCGGGCCGCAATGGCGGCCAGATGATCCCCGGCCTGCGCAAGGGCGCCAAGGGCCTGGTCAAGGCCTTCGGACCGGAACGGGCGAAGGCGCTGTTCGACCTCGCCTTCGAGGCGCGCGGGCTGGTGCTCGACATCATCGAGCGGCACGCCATCGACTGCGACCTCAGGCTCAGCGGCCATCTGGTCGGCGCGGTGAACAGTTCCGACCTCAAGGACCTGGAAGATGAGGCCGAGTGCCTGGCCCGCGTGATGAATTTCCGCGACGTCGAGATCCTGTCGGCGGCGGAAGCGCGCGGCAAAGTCGACACGCCCTATCACGGCGCCATGTACGAGCCGCTCGGCGGCCATATGCATCCGCTGAACTACACGCTTGGGCTTGCGCGCGCGGCCGTCGCGGCCGGTGTCACCATCCACGAGAATTCGGTCGCCGCGCGGCTGGAGCGGGAGCCTTCGATCAGGGTCTCGACGGCGACAGGATCGGTGCGGGCGAAGCATGTCGTACTGGCGGGCGACGCGCTGCTGCAAGGACTGGAGCCGCGCGTCAACAGCCGCATCATGCCGGTCGGCAACTACATCGTCGCCACCGAGCCGCTGGAGGGCAAGCGCAATGTGATCCCGGCCAACGTCGCGGTGTCCGACACGCGCTTCGTGGTCAACTACTACCGGATGTCGGCGGATGGGCGGCTGCTGTTCGGCGGCGGCGAGCGCTACACGCCGTCGCCGCCGGCCGACATTGCCGGCTTCGTGCGGCCGCATATGGAACAGACCTTCCCGCAACTGAAGGGCTGCCGCATCGACCATGCCTGGGGCGGGCTGGTGTCCGTGACGACGTCGCGCCTGCCGCATGTCGGGCACTATGGCGAGGTCTATTTCGCGCATGGCTATTCCGGCAAGGGCGTCATCCTGTCGACGCTGTCGGGCAAGCTGCTGGCCGAGGCGATCACGGGAGACGCCTCGCGGCTCGACCTGTTCTCGACGCTTAGCCCGCTGCCGTTCCCCGGCGGCACGGCGCTGCGCGGTCCGCTCTATGTGCTCGGCATGCTTTGGTATGCGATGCGCGACCGCATCAAGCACTGAGCGCGCGGGACGACGGCAAGCTGGCTAACCGGCATCCCTGTTGGTCAGCGCGATGTGGCAGCAGCCGGAGCCGTGGCCTGGCGTCCAAGTGACGTTGGCGAAGCGCACGCCGGTCGCCTCGAACAGGCCGCGGTCGAAGGCGCCGGCGATGCGGCAGAGCGTGGCGAGCTTCTCCTCGCCGACGCCGGCCTCGAACCAGGCGTCCTTCAGCGGACAGCGCTTCACCTTGAAGGCGATGTGGGTCGCGTTGCGCTCGACATCGGTCGGGTACATGCGGCCGCCATCCGGGCTGACGGCCAGAAACGCCTCGCCGATCGCCGGCGCATCGTTGGGGCCGAAATCGGCGAAAGCCGCGGCTGCGACTTCCTTGCCGCGCTGCTCGATGGTGCGGATCATGACAGCCTCGGCTCTCTCGGCGCCGAGTTCGGCCGTCAGTTCGTCGAGGAAGAGACGGTAGAGATCGGCCCGGTTGCGGAAAGCGGAATCGAGCTCGCGGGACAGTTTTTCGGCTCTGACGTCGGGGTCGGTCATGGTGCGGTGGTCCTGTTCAATCTCGGCGCCGCCGCCACCAGCGCCCTGCCGATCGCCGATTGCGGATTGCCGATGACGGCACGGGCATCGCCGCTTTCGGCGACCCGGCCGGCATCGAGGATGACGAGGCGGTGGGCGACGGCGCGGACGACGCCGAGATCGTGCGAAATGAAAAGGTAGGCGATCCGTTCCGTGGCCTGAAGGTCGAGCAACAAGTCCAGGATCCGGCCGCGCACCGATACGTCGAGCGCCGACACGGCCTCATCGAGCACGATCAGCGACGGTTTGGTGGCGATGGCGCGGGCAATGGCGACGCGCTGGCGCTGGCCGCCGGAGATCTCGTGGATGGCGCGCGGCGCGAGATCGGCGCCAAGGCCAACGCGCTCCAGCAGGGCGGCGATGCGGCGCGGGCGCTCTGTGCGCGAGGCAATGCCGTGAATGCGCAAGGGGTCGTCCAAGACACGCGCCACGGTGGCGCGCGGATTGAAGGCGGCGAGCGGATCCTGGAACACCATCTGCAGGCGCGCGCGCCTCGCACGCAGGGCAGATCCGCCCAGCGAGCGGAAGTCTGCGCCCTCGAACTGGATGGTGCCGGCGTCCGGCTCGGTCAGCCTGAGTACCAGCCGCGCGATGGTCGACTTGCCGCTGCCGGACGGGCCGGCAAGCGCCAGCGTCTCGCCGGGCTCGATCGCAAACGCAACGCCATCGACGGCGGCGACGGTTCCGCCGCCGCGACGATAGCGCTTGGTGAGACCGGAGACGGCGAGCAGGCTCATGCCGGCGCTCCGGCCTGCCGCAGCGGTCCGGCGTCGAGGCCGAGATGAGCGTCGAGCAGCGCGCGCGTGTAGGCGTGGCGCGGGGCGTTGACGATCTGCGCCGTCGTGCCGAGCTCGAGCAGTTCGCCATAGCGGAACACGGCGATGCGCTCGGCAAGCTCGGCGGCGAGCGCGATGTCATGACTGATGAACAGCAGCGTCATGCCGTCCTCGGCGACCAGCCGCCGGATGAGCGACACGATCTCGGCCTGCACGATGGTGTCGAGCGCGCTGGTCGCCTCGTCGGCGATTAGCAGTTTTGGTCCGGCAGCGATGGCGGCGGCGATGGCGACGCGCTGCTTCTGGCCACCCGAGAGTTGATGCGGATAGGCGCGCATGGAGGCGTCGGGATCGGGCAGACGGACGCGTTCGAGCAGGGTTTTGGCATGGGCGTAGGCTTGCGGCCAGGAGAGGCCGAGATGGGTCAGGGCGACTTCAGCGATCTGCTTGCCGACGGGCATGACCGGGTCGAGGCTGGAGGAGGGGTCCTGGAAGACGAAGCCGATGTCGCGGCCGAGGCGGGGTACTGCGCTGCCAAGATGAAGAGGTCGGCGCTCTACGGCGCCCCCCTCTGTCCTGCCGGACATCTCCCCCACAAGGGGGGAGATTGCCTTCTCATTACCGCTTTCGCCGATCATCGACGTTGAAAAAGAAGTGCCGGCGACGGAACTGCTGATCTCCCCCCTTGTGGGGGAGATGTCCGGCAGGACAGAGGGGGGCGCGAAGGAATGAGGCATTTGCAAATTCGGCATCGCCCATTCGATCGCACCTCCAATCCTGGCACCCCTCGCCAACAACCCCGCAATCGCCAGCGCCAGGGTGCTCTTGCCCGAGCCGCTCTCGCCGATGATCGCCAGGCGCTCACCGGCCTCGATCTCAAGGCTCACGCCCCTCAGCGCCGGCACCTCGCGGCCATCGCCGCGATAGCTCACCGTCAAATCGCGGATCGAAAGCAGCGCCGTCACGACAGGCTTCTCCGCACCGCCGTCGTCTCGACGACGCCTTCGCCGGCGAGGTAGACGCCGAGCACGGTCAGCACCAGGGCGATGCCGGGAATGATCGACAGGAAGGGCGCGGTGCGCAAGACGGCGCGGCCTTCGGCGATCATGGCGCCCCAGGTGACGCGGTTGGGGTCGCCCAGGCCGAGAAAGGACAGGGCGGCTTCCGTCAGGATCGCCGCCGCGACGATCACCGAGGACAGCGCCAGCACCGGCGGCAGCGCGTTGGGCAGCACTTCGCGAAAGGCGATCTCGAGCGGATGCATGCCGATGACGCGGGCGCCGGCGACATAGTCGCGCTCGCGGATCGACAGCACCTCGGCGCGTGCGACGCGCGCCGGTCCGGTCCAGGCACCGAGCGCGATGGCGGCAACGACCACGCCAAGCGAAGGGCCGACGATGCTGACGAAGGCCAGCGCCAGCAGGAAGCCGGGCACGGTCTGGAAGGCATCGGTGATGCGCATCAGCACCTCGTCGATCAGGCCGCCGGCAAAACCGGCCAGCGTGCCGACCACCGCGCCGATCAGGAGCGCTGCGCCCGCCGCCGACAGCCCGACGGCCAGCGAGGTGCGGGCACCGTGGAACAGTTCGGCCAGCACGTCGCGGCCGAGCCGGTCGGTACCGAGCGGCAGCGACCAGTCTTGGAATGGCGGCAGCAATGCCGGGCCTGCGATGGCCTGCGGGTCGCCGGGAAAGAGCAGCGGCGCGGTAAGCGCCATGGCGAATAGCAAGGCGAGGATCGCAGTTCCGGCGATCGCTTCCGGGCTGCGAAGGAAACGATGCAGCCGGCTCATGCGCCGGCCTCACTGGCGCCGACGCGCGGATCGAGCAGGGCGTAGGCAAGGTCGACCAGGAGGTTGATCACGATGACGAGCACGGCGCTGGTGAGAATGATGCCGAGCAGCAGCGGCGTGTCGCGTCCGGCGACGGCTTCCTGCGCCAAACGGCCGAGGCCGGGTACGGCAAAGACGCTTTCTATGACGACGCTGCCGCCCAGCGTCTGCGCCGACTGCAGGCCGAGCATGGTGATGGGCGGCAGCAACGCGTTGCGGGCGACATGGGCAAGCACGATGCGTCGGCGCGACAGCCCCCTGGCGCGGGCGGCGAGGACAAAGTCCTGCCGCCAGGCCTCGGCCATGCCGGCACGCATCATGCGCAGGTAAAGCGCGAGGTAGATGAAGCCGAGCGCCGAAACCGGCAGCACGAGATGGGTGGCGATGTCGGCGGCCCGCGAAAGGCCGGTCTTGGCGGAGGCGATGGTCTCGATGCCGCCGATCGGCAGCCAGCGCAGGTCGACGGCGAAGACGACGATCAGCACCAGGCCGAGCCAGAAGCCAGGCACGGCATAGAGTGCCAGCGAGCCGATCGACAGGAAGCGGTCGCGAAAGCTTCCGGGCTTTGCACCGGCATAGATGCCGAGCGCCGAGCCGAGGCCGAAGGAGAGCGCGGTGGCGCTGCCCATCAGGATCAGCGTGGTGGGCAGGCGTTCGAGGATGACGTCGCGGATAGGTCGCGAGAAGGTGACGGACTGGCCGAGATCGAGATGGCAGAGCGCCCAAAGATAGTTGGCGAGCCGCGTCAGTTCCGACTGGTCGAGGCCCCAGCGGTGGCGCAGCACCTCGATCAGGCCGGCGTCGCCGCCGGTCGAGACGATGTAGGCGTCGACCGCGTCGCCAGGGGCAGCTTCGAGCAGGAGGAATGTGCCGATGATGACGATCGAAAGCACAAAGACGCTGCCGACGAGACGGCGGCGGATGAGGGCGAGGGCGCGGGTCATGGCGAAGCCGCTCCAAGGCCAAGCCATGAACGCCGAGTTCTACGGCGCCCCCCTCTGTCCTGCCGGACATCTCCCCCACTTGGGGGGAGATCAGCTGGCACCGCGGCTTTCGCCAACCTGCAACGCTGCAGGAAAGTGCGAGGCGCCAAAGCCGCCAATCTCCCCCCTTGTGGGGGAGATGTCCGGCAGGACAGAGGGGGGCGCGAAGGAGCTCTCATTCTCGAAGCTGAGCACCCGAGCTGTCGATGCGCAAGTATGGGATCAGCCCGCCAAATAGGTGTCCGCCCAGTTCGATACCGCCCAGCGCGGGTTGTTGGCGATGTTGCCGACCGTATCGCGCGCGACGCTGATGAAGCTCCATTCGGCGACGTTGATCAGCGGCAGGTCGGCGGCGACCTTTTTCTGAAATTCCTTGTAGAGCTCGGTGCGGGCGGTGGTGTCGAGCGTCTCCGATGCCTTGGCGATGAGCGCGTCGAGCTCCGCGTTCTTGTAGCCGCCCTGGTTGGAGAAGGGCACGCCGTCCGGGATGCCGCTCTGCACCAGGATGGTGGTCGAGATCGCCGGGTCGCCGCGGAACACCGGCGGGCCGACGGCGAGGTCGAAGGCATGGTCTGTGTAGACGGCCTTGATATGCGCGGGAGAGTCGTTGTTGACCAGTTCGGCGTCGATGCCGACGGCGGCGAGCGCCTGGCGCAAATAGTCGCCGAACTGCTTGGTCTCGTTGAAATAGGGCGCCGGCAGGAGCTTCAGCGAGAAGCGATTGCCGTCGGGGCCTTTCTTGTAGCCGGCCTCATCGAGAAGAGCATTGGCCTTGGCGACATCGAAGGCATAGGTCGGCACGTCGGCGGTGTAGAACTGCGGGTCGTTCTTCGGCACCGGGCCGGTCGCGGTGGCGGCATAGCCGAGGAAGATCGTCTTGACGACGAAGTCCTTGTCGATGGCATGGGCGATCGCCTGGCGCACCTTGAGGTCGGCGAGTTCCTTGCGCCGATGATTGATCTCGACCACGAGCTGGTAGGTCAGCCCCTCATAGCCCTTGGTGATCACCTTCAGGCCCGGCACCTTGGAGATGCGGTCGAGATCGGCGAGCGGCACGGCGGAGAAAGCGGCAAGCTGGATCTCTTCCGCCTCGAGCGCCGCGGCCGCCGAGGTGCGATCGGGGAGCACCTGGTAGACGATCTCGTCGAGATAGGGCTCGTCCTTGCCCCAGTAGTCGGCGTTCTTCGCCAGCCGGTAGTACTGGCCGGCCTTGTATTCGGCGAATCTGTACGGGCCGGTGCCGACGGGCGCGTTGTTGGCCGGGTTCTCCTCGATCTTGCCGTTCTCATAGACATGCTTCGGCACGACGCTCGACAGCGCCGGCAGCGCATTGCGGATCAGCTGGAACGGCGTCGGTTTGGCGAATTTGAACACGGCGGTCAGCTCGTTCGGCGTGTCGACCGCGCTGAGATCCTTGAACACGGTGCGGCCGAGATTCTGCAGCGGCTTCCACAGCTGCAGCGCCGAGAAGGCGACGTCGGCGGAGG
>NZ_RZOS01001109.1:0-702 GCF_004022605.1 Mesorhizobium sp. M4B.F.Ca.ET.089.01.1.1 | reverse complement strand
CGGCACGCCCCGTGGTCAGTCCGGCAATCTCGGCGGCGACGTCGAAATCCTGCGCCTCGATGCGCACGGTCGGCCGCACGGCGCCGGGCACGGTTTCAGCCCCCGGTCATCGGCGGGAACAGCGCGATCTCGCGCGCGCCCGCGATCTTCTCGCGGTGGCCGACATGTTCCTGGTTGATGGCGACGCGGATGACGTCGGAAAACTGCAGCGCGTTCTCGTACTCCTCGCCGCGCGACTTCAGCCAACGCAGCAGGTCGGCCACCGTCTCGATGCCGGCTGGAAGTTCGACATCCTCCTCCGGCTTGCCGATCCGTTCGCGCACCCAGGCGAAATAGATGAGCTTGGTGGCCATCTCACTCGTCCATGATGTGCTTGAGGCCGGCGCGGAAATAATCGTAACCGGTGTAGAGCGTCACCAGCGCCGCGATCCATAGCAGCACCAGCCCGGTCTGGGTGGTCAGCGGGAAGATCTTGTCGCCGGCGGGACCCGCGAGCAGGAAGGCGATGGCGACCATCTGGATGGTGGTCTTCCATTTGGCGAGCTGGGTGACGGGCACCGAGACCTTGAGGGCCGCCAGATATTCGCGCAGGCCCGAGACCAGGATCTCGCGGCACAGTATGATGATCGCCGCCCACAGCGACCAGCCGGCGATGCCGGCATGGCGGTCGGTATCGGCGGCAAGCAGCAGCAGACCTCCAAC
>NZ_RZOS01001108.1:0-703 GCF_004022605.1 Mesorhizobium sp. M4B.F.Ca.ET.089.01.1.1 | reverse complement strand
CACGGCTCCGCCTGCGAGAACTATGCCGACATTGAGATCCCGATCTATGCCGTGGGCGGTTGGGTCGATGGCTATCCCAACCCGATCTTTCGGCTGCTGGAGAGGCTGCCCGGCAAGCGTAAGGGCCTCATCGGGCCGTGGGGACACAAATATCCCCATTTCGCCATGCCGGGGCCGCGGATCGGCTTCCTGCAGGAATGTCTTCGCTGGTGGGATCAGTATCTGAAGGGGATCGACACCGGGATAGAGGACGAGCCGATGCTGCGGGCTTGGATCCAGCAGCCTGCAAGACCAGCGCCGATCTATGACGAGCGTCCCGGCCGCTGGGTTGCGGAACCGTGTTGGCCAGGACCGGGCTTGAAGGAACGGGTGTTGCATCTTGCACCGTACCGGCTGAGCGAAACAAAGGGCAAGGACGAGGTGAAGACGATCTGCTCGCCGCAGACAGCAGGCCTGTCCTCTGGCGCCTGGTGCGGATATGGCACCATGCCGACGCAGCCAGTCGACCAGCGGACCGAGGAAGGCAATGCGCTGATCTTCGAGACGGAGCCGCTCACCGAGGCGGTGGAGATCCTGGGATTTCCGGAATTCGAGGTTACGCTCGCCTCCGACAAGCCCACCGCGCTTCTTTCGGCCACGCTGTCGCAGGTCTTTCCTGATGGTGCGGCCTCCAGGGTGAGCTACGGCATCCTCAACCTTAGCC
>NZ_RZOS01001107.1:0-703 GCF_004022605.1 Mesorhizobium sp. M4B.F.Ca.ET.089.01.1.1 | reverse complement strand
CCATGGCATCGATGGAAATCCTGATCACGCGGTATTCATCTCACGGTTTGCCTGCCGGCGGCTTGAGCTGGTCAGGTTCGGGGGCTCGCGAAGGTTCGGCGAAAATAGCGTTTTTGGGCTGCCGCACAACCGGCTTTTCTAATATCAGGTCCGCTTTCAGGATTTTCCAAGCAGCGAACGCAGCTTTTGCTGGAATTCGCTTTCCTCGGCCTCGCCGTCGCCGGTGACCTCCAGCGACACGCCGGCCTTGCGCGGATAGGGGTCGATCGCCAGCCCGAAGAACTGCTCGGCGAGCGCGCCGACATCGATCGTGTCGCCGGAAAAGGTCTCCGGGCTGTCGGGTCCATCGGCATCCAGCACGATCTCGCCGCCGCCTTCGAAACCCTGCCGTCCAAGCTTCGACTGCTCGGGCAGGAACAGCGCCTCGACCGGCTCCTCAATATGCGCCTCGACTGGGTCCAGGGTGACGATGCAGGCCTGGGTGATGTCGGCCTCGACACGACCGCTGACTTTGACGCCATTGCGCTTCCACGGCGCCACCAGAAGCTCGGCGCGATAGCGTTCGACCGAGAGCAGCTCGTGCTCGACGGCGAGCGCCGCGCGCTGCCCTTCGTCGGCCTCGATCGTCACCGGCAGGCCTTTTTGCGGCAGGCGGGCGACATTGGCGACGAAGGAAACCGGACTTTGCGGGTCGATATGTTTC
>NZ_RZOS01001106.1:0-704 GCF_004022605.1 Mesorhizobium sp. M4B.F.Ca.ET.089.01.1.1 | reverse complement strand
GCGCGTAGAGAAGGACCTGTTGGAACCACGACACGCCGAGGCGTCGCGTCTGCTCGAACAGCATGCAGGCTATGAAGATCGGGGCCGTTCCGATGAGCACCCACATCATCACCTTCGCCAGCAACAGGATCGCCAGCGCGACGGCGATAAAGACCGCCACGCAAAGCATGATGAGAAAGCCGATCATCGACGGCAGAATGGCAAAGTAGCCCGACTGTTCTGCAAACGCCGCCGCTGCTTCATTGGCGGTCTTCCAGATCATCGACAGGCCATTTGTCGGTTCGGTGATGCCGGTTCCCGTGGCCGTCAGGATCGCGCGCCCGACATCCTCTGGCGTGTTGTTCAGCCAACCGTAAAACAGCGTGTCGAAATTGCTCCATTCTCTGACCATCAGCAAAATGACCACCATCCGGGCGACGCGGCCGATGACTTCGGCAACGCTGACCCTGGATGTTCCCATGAAGAGCTGCAGGCCGTAATAGGCGACGTAGGCCAGGAACAGGACGTTGAGCAGCGGCGTGATTTCGCTGGCTACAATCCCATATGCCCTTTCCGAAAAGGTTCTCCCGGTGTCTTCAATCCGGTCGAGAAGGTTGCCTAAGAAATCTTCCATTGCCGCCGATCGTCCTTACTGAGTTGCCATCGCCTTTATCGCGGCCGCGGCCGTGGCTGGGTCGCCGTTGACGTACGACATCGAGCCTGTC
>NZ_RZOS01001105.1:0-706 GCF_004022605.1 Mesorhizobium sp. M4B.F.Ca.ET.089.01.1.1 | reverse complement strand
ACCTTGGGACTCGCGGGATTTCGCGAGTTTAAGATTGCGCTCAGCGGCGAAATTGAGCGGCGGAAGTTGAGCGGCGAACTGGCTGAACGCGCGCCATCAGAAGCTGTAGACACAGCTCCTCGGATCGCCATCCTCAGTTCTGCTTTACAAAACTCAATTTCCGTGTCCGCTCGTGGTTTTGACGACCTTCAAATTAGTGGGTTTGCCAACCGCATCCGAGCGGCCCGATGCGTCGAACTGTTCGGCACGGGGCCGTCATCCGTCTGCGCTGATATTCTGGCCATGCGACTGATCTGCCTAGGTTTCCCCGCACATTGCTCGGGGTCCGCCACCGTGTCTCACGCTCTCGCGCGAGGGCTTGGCTCGTTGAGCCTCGCCATTGGCATTTCGTCGCGTGGCCACACTGTGGAAACCAAGGATTTTCTGGCTATCGCGCGCGAAACCGGAGCATACACGATTGCCATTACGACCCGCGTTGACTGCCCGATCGCCCGGACTGCGGACGAGGTGGTATTGTTTACCTCGGCTGAGGCTTGGCCACAGGCCGGGTCGGCGATGCACGTGCCGCCTCTGGTGTTGCTGAGCGAATATCTTTGCCAGTGTCTGCAGATGGCGGAAGTCTGAATCCCCACCAAGGCCAATTCGGGCAGTTCCGAGGTTATTTCCGGATCCCACCTCGGTCTTCGTCGCGCGTGCTCGCGTGCAC
>NZ_RZOS01001104.1:0-707 GCF_004022605.1 Mesorhizobium sp. M4B.F.Ca.ET.089.01.1.1 | reverse complement strand
GTGCCCGGTCGATCGCCAACATTTGTGGTACGACAGTATGACGAGCAAGCGGTTCGGTCGTATAGTTGTATTGAAGAGCTAGTTACCTATACCCACCAGCAAGATTTGGGGAAAGTGTGTGCCGACGTCCTCCGTCGGTATGGCTTGCAACGCAAGAGGATCGGTTTTGAGCTGGGCTGCTGGAACCTCGCACCGGCCGACCTCAGTGCGCTTCAGGCGCAGCTTCCCGATTTAAAGATCTCTGATGCGAGTCGGCTGGTTTCTTCGGTGGCGGCGGTGAAGGGCGAGCTAGAACTCGAGTGCATGCGAGAGGCAATGCGCATGACTGACCTGGCAGTGCGAACCTTCCAAAGCTCGCTACGGGAGGGTGTTACCGAACTGGAGATGGCAGCGGCAATGGCGGCGGCCATCAGCGGAGCGGCCGCCAACACTGGCGGGGAAGTTGGACTTTCTCCCGGTACCATTTTGTTCGGGGAGCGGACGAAGTTGCCGCATGGTCCCCCGTCTCAGCATCCAATTAGTAATAACGAGCCGGCTTTTCTGGAAATCGGCGCATCAAAACACGGATATACCGTTGGGATGGTCCGGTGCGCTGTGCTTGGCCGACATCCTGAGGCTGAGTCTCTACACACCTTGGCCGAGGAAGTCATTGACGCCCTCGTTGCCGCGGTTAAGCCGGGCACTTCCGCGGCAACGAGGGCGTCAAT
>NZ_RZOS01001103.1:0-708 GCF_004022605.1 Mesorhizobium sp. M4B.F.Ca.ET.089.01.1.1 | reverse complement strand
ATGCCACCTCGCGACCCGCCGCGTCGCGGTGGCGTTCGCCGGTCCAAGTCCTACCATAGTGCCGGCCGTGCAGCTTGAAAGCATGCAGATGACAGTCCTCCCAGCCGAAGGCGATCTGGATTGTTCGGTGCAGCGCGTAGAGTGTCATTTCTTCCGGAACGAGCAGCCGGCGCGATATCATCGGCGAGATTCGTCGCAAGCTCACTTTGAGTTGATACACTTGGGAATTTGCAACACCGGACATGGCGCTCAGGCTAACGCAGAGCCGACGAGACCCCCAACTTTTTCATGCTCCCTATTGCCACCTTCTCCCCGTTTGTCGATATGCGAGCGCCCTGTGTGAGTTCAGCTGGCGGCACCACTGCGCGTAGGCCATCATATCGATGTGATCGGCCTTCCGCTGGAGCCTGACCAAGAATGAAGTCAAAGACGGGTTGAGGCTGACCGAGCGCGGTCGCCTGCAGGGTTACGGGAATTCTGGCTGCGGCCGATCAACATGCAGCTTCAAGAAGCCATGGGCTAGGGACGATTCAAAATGCTAGACTTATTTGAGCCGAGACTGCCAGACAGCAAACTCCACAAGAGCTTTCGCGAAATTCGATCCAACCCAAGCTATTCCAAGGTGATGCCCGTAATTCAAAGCTGGGCAGCGGGCCTGCTCAACAAGGCTTTGACTGACTTCGGCTGTAGCGTGGACTATTCCAAATC
>NZ_RZOS01001102.1:0-710 GCF_004022605.1 Mesorhizobium sp. M4B.F.Ca.ET.089.01.1.1 | reverse complement strand
TATATGACGTTGGAGTCGGAGCCAGCAACCGCAAGTGCGCCGACGCTCGCGCTCGTGAAGAAGCCGTCGGACACGCAGCGCCAATAAATGCCGCCGTCAATCGCCTTCCACACCCCACCCGCGCATGCGCCGAAGTAGAAGACCAACGGCTCGTTGGGGTCGCCCGCAACCGCCACAACGCGGCCCCCTCTGGCTGGTCCGATGCAGCGCCATTTGAGGGCCTGGAGGCTTTTAGGATCAGTCATAGGATCCGTGTTGCCATCGCAAGTTCTGCTTCTGATGGTGGGCATAGGTCTCTTACTGCCTCAGCTGTTCCGGTGGTATGATTTCTGGTCAAAACCTGAATCATCGCCGCAGTCGTGGATCGAGCGCATCTCTGAGACCGTCGCCGATATAGGCGACGCTGAGGACGGTTAGCGAAATCGCAATACCCGGCCACAGCACCAGTTGCGGATAGATCTGCATATAACCAATCCCGTCAAAGAGCAGCCGCCCCCATGTTGGGAAATCTGGTGGAAAGCCCAAGCCAAGAAACGACAGCACGCTTTCCGTGATAATCGCGTCGGCGATGCCGAGAGTGGCCGAGACAATGATCGGCGACATGACGTTGGGCAGCACATGCCGAAAAATGATCCGGTGCGGCGGGGTGCCGATGCTGCGCGAAGCCATTACGAATTCGCGCTGCTTGACGGCCAACACTTCGCCGCGCA
>NZ_RZOS01001101.1:0-711 GCF_004022605.1 Mesorhizobium sp. M4B.F.Ca.ET.089.01.1.1 | reverse complement strand
TTGGTCTCCGGTGGCAAAAGGTCAACCGCCTTCGGCGATACCACGCCGGCGGCGTTGCGGGTGACGACTTTGGCCTGGATTTCCGGCGAAATCGCCATGTCGATGAAGGCGTAAGCGGCATCCTCGTTGTCGACCGACGGCGGCATGAACCAGGCATCACACCAGGTACCGGCGCCTTCCTTCGGGATCGTGTATTCGGTTTTGACACCCTGCTTGGCGGTTTCGACCGGGATGCCGGTCCAACCACAGAAGAGCGCGGCCACTTCGCCCGAAACGAACAGCGAAACGAGGTCTCCGTAGGTCAGGCTGATGATTCGCGACTGGTCGCGGTACTTCTTGAGGTTTTCAAAGATGGCCTTCATCTCGTCGGGCGTGACATTCGGGAACTTGTCACCGAGGCCGGCCATACGGGCAGCGATAGGCAAAGTGGCGAGCGTATCATCGACGAAGGCGATCTTGCCCTTCAACTCGGGCTTGAGCAGGTCCTCGTAGGAGGTAGGCTTTTCCATCAGCGCCGGATTATAGACCAAAGCGTTGAGTCCCCATGCATAGGGCACGCCGTAGAGCTGGCCGTTTCGGAACCAGGTCGGCTTGTCGTAGAAGACGTCGAAGAGATTGTCCTTGTTGTAGTTCGACAGCTTGACCTTATCGAGCGGCTTGGCGCTCTTCAAAACGTCGAGGTAGAGGTCGGCGTAGCCTTGGTTATACTCG
>NZ_RZOS01001100.1:0-711 GCF_004022605.1 Mesorhizobium sp. M4B.F.Ca.ET.089.01.1.1 | reverse complement strand
GGCACCATTTCAGCATGCACCGGATCAGGTCGAACGTCACCTTGGGAACATTTGGAGGACATTCCTACTCGATAAGGTGAGCTTGCGGATGGCCCGGCCTAGTGGCATAGCGGGCCTACTGAATACCCCGGCGCCCGATCGTGTCGCTCTGCCATGCTGCTGAGCAGCCGGGCTATTCGGTTCTCGTCAAATTGACTCGCAAATCCGCCCAACAGGTGTAAGCTTTCTTTAGGACCCGACAACCCAAAGGGGGGCGTCGATGTTGTGTTCTGTCGTTCCCATTAATTCAGGCCAGTTCAAGCCGGCAGCGCCACTGCAAGGACGCCGAGTGCTTGTCGTCGAGGACGAGAATCTGATCGCGATCGAACTCGAAGAGGCGATCACCGAAGCTGGCGGCAGGGTAATTGGCCCTGTGGGCAATCCTGAAGATGCATCGAGGAAAATCGCCAGCGAGGACGTGGAATGCGCCACGGTTGACATAAAGCTTGGTGCTGCCGCGACTTTCGCGGTCGCGGCCGAATTGAAGGCGCACGGCATCCCGTTCATATTCGTCACCGGGTATGACCGGACCATTGTCCCAAGCGAATTTTCGGGCGTTCAGCGTCTCGTGAAACCCGTCGTGCCCGATGACCTCATCAGGCATTTGATCGAGCTGATCTAGTTCACCGGCCACCGACGCGCATCTGGCTAACAAAAGACTGCATTCTTACC
>NZ_RZOS01000010.1:0-39587 GCF_004022605.1 Mesorhizobium sp. M4B.F.Ca.ET.089.01.1.1 | reverse complement strand
TTGGTGTGGCGCGCGAACGCGGTGATATACATACGACGCTTGAAACCGGCGAGCTCTTAAATGCGATGCACGATCGCCTGAGGCGTCCCTGCGGGGACGAGAGCCTAGCTATTCCGCTGATCGGGGTTGCACCGCTGGCTTAGCAAGGTGCGTCGTTCCCATTGAACGCTCGTCCCGTAAAGTCCCATCATGCGGCGAACCAATATTGACCACGAAGAACCGTGTGGCTAGTCAAAAGCTCACGAGGGGAATATCCGCTGCAAACGGCCGCCGTCTCCTCGATCGCGCTCCTCGATCGCGCCAAGATCGGCTGCACAACGCAGCGCACAGCGGATGGGCCGGCCAGAGGATAGCGGTATGCTGGGAGGTGTCCCCACCGAGGCTACCGAGAAAGCTGAAGGCTCTTGGAAGCGGGAGCTGCGCCAGGCCAATGAGATCCTGCGCAAGGCGATGCTTGGTTTGCGGTGGCGGAGTTCGATCGTCTTTAGAGACGATACTCGCCTTCCGCGGAGAAGAGGTTGGTCGAGCCGATCCGTCGATCTGAGGTGCTGCCGAACGCCGTGTCACATGGGATTCACTTGTCGCTGAGCTACCTGCAAGTTCCTTTTTTTGGCCTTATCCAAGTTCCTGCCGACTCCGTGCTTGTCTTCGCGGGTTCACCGTGGTTCCCGGTTACCAGCACGTTGCAACAAATGCTTCAAATAAATTTATAGAATCTTTGCGAGCGCAAGTCCCTGAAGGTTATAGGTTCATCTTAAATCTGAGGTCAGGCGCGCTGAAAGAGGCTAATACCCTGTTTACGCCCGGACCGCCGCAGCTCGCAATGGAGAAATGGATGCCAAGAGCAACGAGAGCGCTTATCCTAGTTGAAGGTCATAGGGGAATTGGTCTGCGATACGTCCAAGCGGCCCAGAGTCTTGGTTTCCATCCAATTACCCTGTCGGCTGATCCTGCTCGGTATGACTACCTTGCGGCGGAAAGTGTCGAGACAATCCGTGTCGATACAGACAATCTCGATGCGCTGATTCACGAATGTTCGCGGCTACGTGCGACGTATGACATTGCTGGCATTACTGGCTTTGCGGGCGACGACGAGTCGATCTACGCGACAGTTGGCAAGCTCTGCCTGCATTTCGATCTACCGGGACCGAACCCCGCATCGATTGAACAATGCTGCGACAAATTTACTCAACGTCAGCTCCTCGCGGAGGCCGGCATTCCAATACCTGCTTATCGCTTAGCAGCGAATGCAGCGGAGGTTGAAATCTCTGCCGCCGAGATCGGCCTGCCGGTGATTCTGAAGCCAGTCATAGGCAGCGGCAGCATCGGTGTGCGATTATGCAGCACCGTCGATGAGTTAGCCGAACATACCACCTACCTATTGGGTGGGAAGCATATTTGGCGATCTTCACCGAGGATACTTGTTGAAGAATACGCGAATGGTCCAGACTACGGCGCTTACGCAATGGGAAATGAAATCGTTGGGATAGAGGCTGCTGTATATGGCGGCCAGCCGCATTTCGTCTGTAGTGAAGGAACCTTCCCAGCCCCGCTCATTGATGACGAGTACAAACTTATGGCCGATGTTTCGCTGAGTTGCTTGCGATCTCTCGGCCTTGGCTGGGGGCCAACCAGTATCCAATTCCGATGGACGACACGTGGTCCAGTCGTTATTGAAGTCAACCCGCGGCTTGGTGGTGGTCCTCAACCGGTTCATCTGGCTTACGGAGTCGACCTCGTCACCGAACACATCAAGCTTGTCATCGGTCGCGAATGTAACCTGCGCAAAAGCCATTCACATATCGCGGCCTGGCGCTCATTGTTTCCTGATCGCGATGGCATCCTCGATTGGATCCATGGCGGCAGTCAGGCTGCTGCTGTACCGGGTGTCGCCGAAGTCAAATTTTATGTTGAGCCCAAGACGCCGATCATCAGGAAGGGCGATTACCGAGACTCCATGGGGTACATTATCGCCGTTTCATCCAACCGTTCTCGGACAAAGTCGATACTCCAGCAAGCCATCGACCTAATCGACTGGTCGATCACACCATTTCCGACTGAACAGGAACAATAATCGGTTCCTCGTCTCTCCGCACCAGCGCAGATGTCCCAGCCAAAGAGTGATCGTTGCCGAACATTGGTGCGATTGAGAGCACGAAAGAGATGCGGAGCCATAGCTATACTTTGCGATCCGTGGCGAATCGCGATCGGTTGATTTTTGCTGATTCACAGAAGCCTCGTGCTTTGCTTTCCGCGACACGATCGTGAGTGGCGACTGATTACCTGCGCTCCAAAGGGGCTTTGCGCGAGCTAGGCTTCGCTTGATCAGGCGGCCGCCACCTGCTGAACAAGTCTCTCGGAGACATCTTGCAGCCAGATGACGTCGATATGGAAACTGCATTTGACCATGGCCGCTGGGCGTTCAATCGTCTGACTTCTCTAGCCGCGAGTTGAACAACAAGCACAGGACGATCAAGCCTCAGCGACCGGATTGTGCTGGCCAGTCTTAGCGGAGGCTGTGTCATTGTTGCGCGAATGCAAACCTCAAAAATCAATGGAGTAGACTCATGACGATCCCAAAGGGTGTACAGGCATTTCCACGCACTGAATACCTGCGCCGGCTGTCCGCCGTGAAGGCTGAAATGGAGGGACGCGACGTGGACGTACTGCTCGTTTTGGACGCTTCCAATATCACTTATCTTTCAGGCTATACCACGCCGTCCGGATATGTTCCTCAGGCGCTTGTGATTGACGGGGTGGCTGAGGAGCCGACATTCATCCTTCGTCGTTGCGATGCGCCGGCGGCCATGTACGAATGTTTCATGGAACAGGATAAGATCATCGGCTACCCGGAAGCGCTCATTGGCAATCTAGCCAACGACGGATACGATGCCGTCATCGACTTCCTGAATGAAGCTGGTCTCGCGAAACGGGGGCTGGGTATCGAGATGTCGAGCCTGCCTGCAGCGACATCGGAAAAGTTCAAGTCACGGCTGCCTGAGGCTCGCGTTGTAGACTGCACCAAGCTTGTCAGCTGGCTCCGCCTAGTCAAATCCGATCTCGAAATAGAAGTCATGCGGGAAGCCGCCGCCATTTCCGACGCCGCGATGAAGCGCGCCAGCGAAGTCATACGTGCCGGTGTAGCGGAAGCCGACGCGGCGGCAGAGATCGCGGCGGCGTTAATCCGGGGAGCGAATGGAAAGCCGGGAACGGCGCTGAAGGCCTTCTATCTCTGCGCCTCGCCTCGGATAGGTACCTGTCACATTCCGTGGACGGGGGACGTGTTCCGCGACGGGTCCCAGATCAATCTCGAACTCGGCGGCACTCGCCATGGATATTCCGCGGGCCTCATGCGTACTTTCTCGATCGGCGCCCCGTCCGAACGCCTGCGCCGCATTCATGAGGCCCAGGTCGAAGGCCTTGAGGCGGCACTCGCCGCAGTCCGGCCGGGATCAACGTGCAGCGAAGTGGCCAACGCGTTCTACAAGACGCTCCGCAAACACGGTTTCGAAAAGGAAACGCGCTGCGGCTACGCGCACGGCATTGGCTGGCTCGAACCGACTGCAAGCCTCCGGGATGGCGACACGACTGAGCTGAAGCCGAACATGACCTTTCATTTGATGCTGGGCAACTGGATTGAGGACGACTTCGGTTACGTGATCAGCGAGACATTCCGGGTCGCCGGCACCGGCGCTGAGGTAATCACAAACACGCCGCGGAAGATCTTCGAAATCTGAACGGGCAATCGTGTCCGGTCGCCTATCTATTCGATCGTGTTGATGTCAGGCGCTTCTAAGTTGTCCGAATCGCCGGCGTTTTGATGTCCTCCGGAGGGTCTTGCTTCTCTCCGGATTGGCTCTTGGGATTAGAAGAATGGCGGAAAGATCTGTTCGGCGTCTGATTCAATGATGCGATCAGCACGTGGACCGTAGCGAACTCCCTCCGAAGGACTTCTGTCCGCCAGTTGGCGGATTTGAGGTGACACTAGTTGCGATGGCTTCTGGAGCGATTGCGGTCAAGCTTGTTAGTGCTTCATGTCCTATTCGATTGTTCGATCGGTTGGCGACCATCTCCTCGTCCTGACTTGGCTTCGGCTGTGCCGCGGGGGACTGGCCGGTCGTGTTGGCCGGCAGGTCATCGCGTGCGCGACGTGGCTTTGATGGAGCTACGAGCCCGATGGCTGCGATCGCGGCTGGTCTCGCGGCGCACCGCGACGATTTCCAGATCCGTGCCTTCCTCATCGAACAGGCGCATGGCTTGGCCTCGTGCCACGGCAATACAGTACCGGAGGGAAGCCGACTGTCCGCCGCATCTCAAAACCAGGAAGCCGCTTATCTGCGAATTCTGTTAATCCAGGCGGCCAGCTTCGGCGCATGGCTGCAGAATGCCGCGCCGCGGCTTCATCGCAGCAAGCTCGCCACGGCACTGGCTATCGCTGAAGCGCCAAAGTCCCGACAGCGATCGAAGGCTTCGCTGTGCCGATCGCCGCGACCAGGAGATCATCGGCGCGACGCCGGCACGCTCATCAGGCGACGGCAGTTCGCCTCGTTCTGGCTGATCTCCTCGATCTCCTGGCTGACCGTTTCGATGAGCTCGTCGAGCCACAGCCAGTCCTCGTAGAGTCCAACGATCGGATCGCTCATGCGCGGCGATATCTCGTCGGCACGGTTCTCCAGGATTGCGAACTGCGAGTTGCGAAGTGCTCTCGCGCCGGGCAGCACGGCAATACCGTGCTGCGCAATGGCTGGACATTCGGCAGCACCGAAACGAGGTGACGGCCATCTAAACCGCCACCCCCCAGTGCGCGAGAAGCATGGAGCGAATATGAACGCACCCGGAATCTGTTTGACCCAAATGGTTGCCTGGCAACCTATCCGCTAATGAGATTAACGGTGCGTGCGAATTCCCCATCAAGGCCATGACACGCGAGCCGACCAAAAGGGCCGGATACATATGAGCGACTTCCGCTATCCTCCACGCCTCACTTGCGATCAGCAGCCGGTCCATACAATTGGGTCAGGTGGCCGCAAGCATGGTGTCTTGCCGTTTCCAGCGAAGTTCGGTGGCGTCCAGCCACGTGCGAGGCATGATCACCGCCAGTCTTCTGGCAAGCGCGACAATGGCTTTTTGCGTCCCTCGCCGATTGGCGACGTTCTTCGCCCCGGCCTTAAACCACGACCAATTTGCCAACGCGTCAGCGGGACTGGGCGGCCTCGAAGGCAACGACCTCTTCATGCCTAGGCCCGCAGGGGGACATGCATTCAACGCGCTCCCTTTCTCCCTGCTGAAATTACCCGGTCATGGCCGACTTCATTATCTCCGGAGGGACAACCCCGGTCGCCTACGAAACAAGATCGATCACGACCAAACAATTGCCCTAGCCACCTGACGGCGATCATCGATGCTGTGATTTGCGACAATGACGCTGCTTCCCGGACCCTTTTTCGATCGCAGCCTGATTATGCTCGATGTCGGAGGGAAATCCTAGCTTCCGCCGCCCCGTGACTAGTGCCATCGCCGAGGCCGCGGTCCACGCTGTCATGGATGATCTGGTCAGAGAGGGCCTCACGATCTTAATTCGGTGGGCCGGGCCGACGCGCGAGGACGCAGACATCCAAGGGTCAGTTCCGTAACCGACTTGCCCCACGGCGACCTAGCATGTGCTGGCCGGGACCGACCTCTGTGCTGAAAAGCGAGCCTCGGGTCCATCTCGTTACTAGATGTCGATGATACACAAAAGGCATTTGACGAAATCGTGCTGCGGAATGATGCTCGCTTAAATAAGGCACTAGGACAGAAAAAGCTGGGAACTAATAGATGTACAGCGTCGACACTTTCCGACATCTCCAGGAAGAAGCCACGCAATGGCGCCGCTACCTGCACCAGAATCCGGAACTGGGATACGAGGTGCACAATACGGCGAAGTTCGTTGCTGAGAAGCTGGCCTCCTTCGGTATCAATCACATCGAGACGGGCATCGCCGAGACCGGCGTGGTTGCCCTGATCCAGGGTGAGGGCGGGGAGGGGCCGACGATCGGACTGCGCGCCGATATGGATGCCCTGCCGATCCTGGAAGCGTCGAACAAGGCCTGGTCCTCGCGGATACCCGGCAAGATGCACGCGTGCGGCCATGACGGCCACACCGCGATGCTATTGGCGGCTGCAAAACACCTCGCCGCGACGCGCAACTTCAAAGGCTCAGCGGCTTTGATCTTCCAGCCCGCCGAGGAAGATGGACGAGGTGCTTTGAAGATGGTCCAGGAAGGAATCATGGAGCGCTTCAACATCTCCCAGGTCTACGGCCTGCACAACTCACCCGGCACTGACATTGGCCAGTTCGCCATCCGGGAGGGCGGTATGATGGCGGCGCTTGACGAGTTTGACATCATCGTCAAGGGGAGGGGCGGGCATGCAGCTTCGCCCCACAGGACTGTCGACCCTGTGGTCACCGCCGCACAAATCATCGTTGCCCTCCAGACCGTGGTGTCCCGCAACACCGACCCCACTGACGCCCTCGTCGTTTCTGTCACGAAGTTCACGGCGAGCCAAGCCTACAACGTCATCGCGGACCAGGTCGAAATGGGTGGGACTGTCAGGAGTCTGACCTCCGCCGTGCGCGATCTGGCGCAGCGGCAGATCAGGTTATGCGCCGAGGGCGTGGCCCACGGGATGGGCGCGGAAATTGAGTTCAGGCATCGGCGGCTCGAACCCCTTACATTCAATCACACGGCCGGAACACATTTCGCGATCACCGCAGCCCGCGGCCTCGTGGGCCATGACGCCGTAAACGACAACGTCAAGCCTTCGATGGGATCCGAAGACTTTGCCTACATGCTGGAAGCGCGGCCGGGCGCGATCATCCTCTTGGGGAACGGCTCGACGCCGGGCTTGCACAATCCCGCTTACGATTTCGACGACGAGGCGATCCCGTATGGCGTGGGCTATTGGGTAACCCTCGTCGAGAAGATTCTGGCGGCCTGACTTGTCGGGTTACGGCTCGTGAACCGGGCTGAACGGCGAGAGATGCTTCAGTTGACCGTGAAACGCGCAGGACAGGACCGCGTCGGCACCGCCACGTAGATCACTTCGCGAAGTCTCGATTGCGGCCGTCCGCTGGGTCGGCGAAAATTGCATATTCAATTATGCTCAACATTAAAAAAGGGGAATGGCCATGAGCTTCTCTATTATCATTAACCGCAGGCGTTTCCTGCAGGCAGCATCAACCGCCTTGGCTGCCGGCGCACTTCCTTCCATTGCCAGTAACAAGGCATCGGCGCAGACTCCTGGCGAACTGCGCGTCCTTGTCTACGGTGGCGATACCGGAAAGGCGATGATTGAGGCCTATGTAAAACCATTTGAAGCCGAAACAGGCATTAAGATGACCCCGATTACCGATCAGGGCGACCGGGCATCGATCGAGATGATGGTTGCGCAGAATAACGTCACCGTCGATGTTGTCACCGCTAACCAGGGATCTTCGTTCGAGTTGTCCCAAAAGGGTCTTTTTGAGCCGATCGATTATTCTATTTACAGGAATGAAGACCTAGACGGGCTCGCCGACTTCGCAAAGCAGCCGTTTGGCGTAGCTAACGTAGTTTATGCGTTCGTCATGGTCTACAATACCGAAAAATTCCCAGCGGGTAAGCTGCGGCCGACCACATGGGCGGAATTCTGGGACGTGAACAGTTTCCCGGGTGTCCGCAGTCTTGTCAGCGGCCAATATGGTTCAGAAGGCCCTTGGGAGGAAGCCCTTCTCGCCGATGGCGTAAATCCAAAGGATATATATCCTATGGACCTAGATCGTGTTTTCAAAAGTTTGGACAGAATAAAGCCCGATATTCGCAAATGGTGGGGAACAGGGTCCGAAATCCAGCAGATGATGCATGACAAGGCAGTAGATCTTGTAAATGCCTATGATGGTAGGGCCGGCACGTTGATCAAGCAGGGAGCACCGCTTGAAATTAATCGTAACCAGGCGAAAATAACTTGGGACTACTGGCAGATTGTGAAGGGGTCTCCTAACGCGCACGCTGCGCAACAGTTTGTCGCATTTACCGCGCGCGCCGACCGTCAGGCAGCATTTTCACAACTCATGCCGTTCGGCCCGAGCAACCTCAACGCGTTCAAGGTTCTACCGGAAGATATTGGGCGCTCGCTGGCCAGCCACCCCGACTACCTGAGGTCAAGTGTGCTAATCGACTCGAAATGGTACGCCGAGAAGGGATCGGACGGGCTCACGAACACCGAAAAGCTGGTCCAGCGCTGGAACGAGTGGATCCTGCTTTAAGCCCCTGTCGGCCTTTTGCGACGGCATTTACCGATGACGTGCCGCACCGAACCAGCACGTCATCGTTCGGCTTGGAGTGACGAACATGAATGCACCAGTCAGAACGCTGCATCCGCTAGCTAAGGATAGACCATTGGAGAAACTCGCTCTTTCCGAGCAAATCGAATTTCGGAACGTCACCAAATTATACGGTCAGGTCATTGCGGTCAGGAGCCTGTCGTTGACCGTTGGGCGCGGCGAGTTCCTCACGATCCTTGGTCCGAGCGGTTCTGGCAAGACGACGACACTCATGCTGCTGGCGGGGTTCGAGGCGCCTACCGAAGGTGATATCCGCATCGCTGGGAAGTCCGTCGCCTCGGTACCTTCCTATCGGCGCGATCAGGGCGTCGTCTTCCAAAGCTATGCGCTCTTCCCGCACCTCACCGTTCGCCGCAACCTTGAATTTCCGCTCGAGATGCGCGGCATCAGGTCGGCTGAGCGGGCCGCGAGAGCCGAACGCATCCTGTCACGTGTCCATTTGGACGGCTTGGGTGACCGCATGCCATCACAGCTCAGCGGTGGGCAGCAGCAGCGCGTGGCGCTCGCCCGGGCCCTCATAGCCGACCCTCCAATCTTGTTGCTAGACGAGCCGTTGGGAGCACTAGACCGTAACTTGCGTGAGCAAATGCAGGGTGAGATCAAGGGGCTTCACAAAGAGTTCGGAATCACTACGGTGTGTGTCACACACGACCAGGAGGAGGCGCTCACGCTTTCCGATCGGATCGTGGTGATGAACGCTGGACGAATTGAGCAAACTGACACGCCTGAGGCGCTATATGACCGTCCTGTCTCCCGGTTTGTCGCGAATTTCCTTGGGGACGCCAACATCCTCGATGATCCGTCATTCGCTGTTGAGTCGGATACGCCGCAACCGGACGGCACCGTCGCGATGATCCGGCCGGAACGTATACGGATCTCCGCCCCTGGCGCCACGAAGAGTGCCGACGCCGATCAGCGCCAGCATGTCGCCGGCACCGTGACCGATATGATCTATGCCGGCCCGCTGCGAAGATACCATGTGGCTGTCGGCGATAACGACGTGGTCATACGCGAACACGTCGCCGCGGGGCGTCAGATCTTCCAGATCGGGGACACCATTCAGCTCGACTGGTTGAGATCGGACATCCGCTTCGTCACGACGTGATCTCAGGGGACTCGCAGATGTTGACTTTACAAAAGCTTACGCGGGCCTCTGTTGTGCTGACCTTTCCGGCGCTCTGCCTCCTGCTACTCGTCTTTGCCATACCGATCGTCCAGCTCTTCTTAAACAGCATCAACGCCCCCGCGCTCTCCCTCGTCAATTACGTGACGTTCTTCGTGCATCCTGCGAACGTTCGCGTCCTCATCCAGACCATCGAGGTAAGCATCGTAGCCACGGTCATCTGCGCTATCATCGGCTACCCGACGGCCTACCTGATCACGGCTGCTTCGAAGCAGGTCCGGTCTGTCTTGGTCATCCTCGTCCTGATCCCGTATCTCACGAGTTCGCTGGCCCGAACCTACGCCTGGGTCATGATCCTAGGTGACCGCGGCCTTATCAATAACCTGCTGCTCGATCTGCGCGTCATCACCAGTCCTCTGCCTCTGATTTACAACCGTATGGCCATGTATATCGGCATGGTCCACATCATGTTGCCGATCATGATCCTGCCGCTAGTGAGCGTGATGCTCGGCATCGATAAGTCGCAAGTGGCAGCCGCGCGCAGCATGGGCGCGCGTCCGTTCTCGGCCTTCTGGCGCGTGTTCTTACCGCTCAGTCTGCCCGGCTTACGCAGTGGTGCGTTGCTCGTCTTCATCCTGAGCCTCGGATTCTACATCACGCCCGCAGCCCTTGGTGGCCTGCGCGATGCCATGCTCTCGACTTTCATCGCGGCTGAGGTGCAAAGCTCATTCAATCTCGGCCGGATAGGGGCAGCGTCATTTATTCTCCTCGCGATCGCGATGACGGTGCTCGCCGTCCTCAGACTCAATCCGGCCGGCCCCAAAGGCAATGCTGCGTCGGATCGGCGAAACCGTTTTCCCGCAGCGGGGGCCTTGGTGCGACATCTCACTGAGCTCGGCACGCTTCGGCGGGCGCGTCGCTGGAACATGCATCTTTACCGCGCTGGCGACGCCACCCATGTGTGGAGGTTCATAGGGATCACGGTAGTCATATTCACCCTACTCTTTCTCCTCTTCCCGGGCGTGGTGGTGATCATCGTGTCTTTTAGCGCCGGAACGCAGTTGGAATTCCCTCCATCCGGCTTTTCCGTGCAATGGTATCGTTCGTTTTTTGCCGATCCGTCGTGGAACGGGGCCGCGCTGAGCAGTTTCGAAATTGCAATCTCGGTAACCATAATCTCGACCATACTCGGCACGCTGGCCGCCTATGGACTCAGTCGCAGCGCGCCAATGCTGCGCAACGTGCTCACGTTGGTCCTCCTAGCACCGATCACCTTTCCGGTGATCGTGGTCGGCATCGCAGCCTACCTTGGTCTGGTATCCTTCGGCCTAGTCGGATCGAAGACAGGCATCGTCTTGGCGCACAGCATTGGCGCTATGAGCTATGTCGTAGTTGTCGTCGCGGCAACGCTGGCCAACTTTGACATTAGTCTTGAGCAAGCCGCTAAGAGCATGCGGGCCGGGCCGTTCCGGACATTCATGAGGGTGACTCTGCCTTTGATCCGGCCAGGCATCCTCGGCGGGGCGGTTTTTGCGTTCCTCCATTCGTTCGACGAAGTGGTCATATCCTTGCTCGTCAGCGGTCTATCCATACGCACGCTTCCCTTAAAGATGTGGGAAAACATCCGGCATGAAATCGACCCCACCGTCGCCGCGGTGGCGTCGCTGCTGATGCTTCTGCCCGTGCTCTGGCTCGTCGCCATGTACTTCATCTGGTGGCGGTCAAGATCCAGAATGCAAGCTGCCTCAGCCCGCATGCTCGCCGCGGTCTGAATCCGCACTACTCGTTAGGGCTCCCGGGCAGTGCCAGCGTGTCAACCGCACGGCATGTTACGCGCCTTGGGGCCGCGGTCACTCTGCGCCTGACCATTCAGAACTCTATAGGAAGAAACACGATGACAGAAATCGAACCTACCGTTGCCGTAACAATCGCTCGTGCGTTGTCGCGCCACGGCGTGAAGTTCATATTCGGTCAGAGCCTTCCTTCCGCCGTGATCCTCGCTGCGGAGGAAATCGGAATCCGTCAAATCGCCTACCGCCAGGAGAATATGGGTGGTGCGATGGCCGATGGTTTCGCGAGGGCCTCGGGACAGGTCGCGGTGGTCACCGCCCAGAACGGTCCAGCAGCGGCACTGCTCGTTGCACCGCTGGCCGAGGCCCTGAAGGCCAGCATCCCCGTGGTGGCTCTCATTCAGGAGGTAGAGCGACTGCAGGTGGATAAGAATGCCTTTCAGGAACTCGATCACCTGGCGCTTTTCGCATCCTGCGCCAAGTGGACGCGCCGTATTGGCACCGCGGATCGGGTTGACGACTACGTGGACGCCGCGTTCGTGGCTGCGGCGAGTGGCCGGCCGGGGCCTGCCGTCCTTTTACTGCCGGCTGACCTGCTCCGCGAGACAGCCCAGCCCAGCGCCCACAAGCGCGAGGCATGCCTCAGCGCCTGGCCCCTCGACCGGACCCGGCCGTCGGATGCCAGCATTGCCGAAGCGGCTTTCCTAATCGCGAAAGCCCATTGCCCGGTGGTCATGGCGGGTGGGGGCGCCCTTTCCACCGGCGCGCCATCGGCTCTGGCGAACCTTCAGGAATTTGCCTCGCTCCCTGTATTCACGACGAACATGGGGAAGGGTGCCGTCAATGAATTCCACCCCCTTTCATTCGGCGTGCTCGGATCCCTCGTAGGGCCAACATCGCTTGGCCGCTTCACGCGGAGCTTGGTCGAGGATGCCGACCTGATCCTGCAAGTTGGAACACGAAACAACCAGAACGGCACCGACAGCTGGCGCCTCATTCGTCCGGGTACAAGGATCATCCAGATCGACCTTGACCCGCAGGAGATCGGGCGCAACTACGAGGCAGTCCGCCTCGTCGGGGATGCAGCAGAAACCCTCAAAGCACTCACGCAGGCCCTCAAGACCCAAGATCTCAAGGCAAGGTCACAGGCGCGCCCCGGTCTGGCCGAGCGGATTGCCGATGCCTGGCGCCAGTTCGAGACGGTCAGGGCACCCCTTCTAAAGCAGGCAACCGCAGGGATCAGGCCAGAACGCGTGATGGCGGAACTGCAGAATCTGCTCCAGCCAGAGATGATCATCACTGCTGATGCAAGCTACTCATCGATGTGGGTCGTCGGTCATCTGCGAGCGCCACGGGAAGGGACGCGCTTCCTCACACCCCGTGGGCTCGCCGGGCTCGGATGGGGCCTTCCGCTCGCCATTGGAGCAAAAGTCGCGCGGCCTTCGGCACCTGTTGTGGCGCTTGTCGGGGACGGCGGCTTTGCCCATTCCTGGGCCGAATTGGAGACGATGGTCCGCATGGGAATTCCGGTGACGGTCGTCGTCCTGAACAACGGCATCCTCGGCTTCCAGAAGGACGCAGAAACCGTGAAGTTTGGGGCCTATACCACAGCCTGCCATTTTGCAGCGGTTGATCACGCGGCGATTGCGCGCGCCTGTGGCTGCGAAGGGATAAGAGTCGAGGACGCTGCGGCTCTGCCGGAGGTCCTCAAGCGAGCCCTCGTCGCCGAGCGGCCGACACTCATCGAGGTGATGACGGATCCCGATGCGCATCCTCCGATTTCGCTGTTTGCCGGGACCCTGGATCACTGAGCGGAATGGCGTTACGTGGGCAACCGATGGAACAATAAGCCGGAAGGCGCAAACCGGGGCCTGTTCGGCGCCGACGACGAAGTCGGGCGCCTCAACCTGATCACGGATGACATCCGACTGAAAGCGGCCGCCGAGATCAGGACCGGCCGGGCTTTCTGCCTCAGCTTGCCACTGGATCTCCCCGGCGGGACTGCGCTCAATCCGAACCGCAAGCCGCCGCGTCGTCATGTGGCGATACGCAAGCAGGGACTGCCGGCGGTGAACTATCCCCTATATCTGGAGAACACTCATTACATTGACGCGTCCTGCGATGACAGCGTGACACTATTCACACAATATTCGACGCAGTGGGACGCCCTTAGCCACATCGGGCAGCATTTCAACACCGACGATGACGGCACCGCTGAGATCGTCTATTATAATGGCTTCAGGGGCGGCACGGATGTTCTTGGACCCGATGCCGAAGGCGGAGCTCGCGCGCGCCGATTAGGCATCGACAAGTTCGCCGAGACCTGCGTCCAAGGTTGGGGCGTGCTGCTTGACCTAGGCAGGATCTATGGACGGGACCGAACCCTGGTCGGCTACGATGCCCTAGTGCGTGCTATGCAGACTCAGTCCGTTAAAGTCGAGGCGGGCGACATACTGTGCGTTCACACCGGATTCGCCAAACTTGTTGTCGACATGGACGGCAGCCCGGATCCGCGTGTTCTGCACAATGCCTGCGCCGTACTAGAGGGGCGGGACGACAGGCTGCTCCGGTGGATCGACGACTGCGGTATCGCCGCGCTGGTTGCCGACAACTTCGCGGTGGAGGCGTATCCGAATCGCGTACCGGACGGCTGCGACCACTGCGCCGGCCTGCCGCTGCACCAGCATTGTCTATTCAAGCTTGGCCTTGACGAGCTCTGGTATCTATCGGACTTGGCTGCGTGGCTAAGAGATCATAACCTTAGCCGGTTTTTCCTTACCGCTCCGCCTCTGCGCCTGCCCGGCTCGTTCGGCTTGCCGCTGACACCCGTCGCCACAGTGTAGGAGAAGTAGGTCGTGGACCAGGTTTCGCACGCGACCGCATTCGCCGGCAAGGTGGCTCTGGTGACAGGCGCCGCGCGGGGCATCGGACTTTCGATCGCCACCCGGTTTCTCAACGCCGGCGCCAATGTTGTGCTGGCGGACCTCTCCGAGAGTGACCTGAACGCCAGCATTTCGACCCTGTCTTCGGACTGTACTGGGCGGGCCTTGGCGGTGCGCGTTGATGTGTCCACAGACGCTGATGTCACGCGAATGGTCCAGGCTACATCGGCTCGATTCGGGCGGGTCGACATCCTGGTCAACAACGCGGGAATCTCTCCGAAACACGGCGGACGGAAGGCAACGGTTGAGGAGATGCTCGCCGTGGAGTGGCGTCAGGTTCTCGAAGTAAATCTGACAGGCGCCTTCCTCTGCTGCCGGGCTTGTCTTCCCCACATGCGGGCGGCGAAATGGGGCCGGATCATCAACATCGCATCGGTGGCCGGCCGAACGAAAACCGAGATTGCAGGAGCACACTATGCCGCGTCAAAGGCCGGCATGATGGCCCTTGCCCGCACCCTTGCGGTTGAAGTCGGCTCAGCGAACATCACGGTGAATTCCATTGCGCCGGGTCGCATCGAAACTCCGATGGCTGCCGCGGCTGGTGCCGAACTTAACCAGGCCTACGTCGCCAGCATTCCTGTCGGCCGACTGGGCACCGGTGACGACATCGCCGCTGCGGTCGCCTACCTGGCATCTGAAGACGCTGCCTTCCTCACGGGTGTCACGCTCGACGTTAACGGCGGCTCATTCATGATCTGATCCGCCTGGCGGCTGAATACTTACAAGACTTGAAAGTGGAGCTCTGGGTATGGGTGTACTTACCATGATGCCGGAGGGACTGGCCGTTCCTTCTCTTCTGATCGAACGCGCCTATGTCGCCGGCGAATGGATTTCGGGCGGACGTCGCTTTGACATGACCAATCCCCTCGACCGGCGCGGTCGTTTCGTCGGTCCCCGATGTCGGAAGGGATACGGTGGAGCAGGCCATCGACCCCGCGCACCGCGCGTAACGGGAATGGACCCGACGCACAGGCAAGGAGAGAGCTGGGGTCCTGCGCGCCCTCCATGACCTCATGGTCGCGAATGCCAACGATCTCGCGGCCGTCCTCACCGCCGAGATGGGCAAACCGTTCGCCGAAGCGCGCAGCGAGATCCTGTACGGCGCGTCCTACGTCGAGTGGTTCGCCGAGGAAGCAAGCGTCCTACGGCGACGTCATTCCCGGACATCAGGACGACAAGCGCATTATGGTAATACGCCAGCCGGTCGGCGTGGTCGGTGCGATCACCCCGTGGAACTCCCCGGATGAGATGCTAGCGAGGAAGGTGGCGCCAGCGCTTGCTGCGGCTGCGCCATCGTCTCCAAGCCCGCCGCCCAGACACCGCTCTCGGCGCTGGCACTGGCGCTGCTCGCCGAGCGCGCGGGACTGCCGGGCGGACTGTTCTCGGTGATCACTTCGAAGGACGCGGTCATGGTGGGCAAGGCGTTCTGCGAGAACACCAAGGTTCGCAAGATCACGTTCACAGGCTCTATGCAGGTTGGCCGCACGCTGATGCGGCAGGCTTCCGGCCGGATCAAGAACCTTGGCCTCGAACTCGGCGGCAACGCCCCTTTCATCGTCTTCAACGACGCGGACCTGGATGCTGCCGTCGAAGGCGCGATCCTGTCGAAACTCCGCAATGCCGGGCAGACCTGTGTGTGCGCCAACCGCCTCTACGTGCAGTCCGGGATCAATGATGCCGCCGCGGCGGCGTTGACGAAGCGCGTCAGGAGCCTCAAGGTCGGCGACGGCTTCGAGAAAGGCGTGGCGATCGGACCGCTCATCGAGGAGAAGGCCGCCGCCAAGTGAAGGAGCACATTGCCGACGCATGTGCAATGGGTGCTCAAGTCGTCGCCGGCGGCGAACCGCACGAAAGAGGTGGGCTGTTCTTCACGCCGACGATCCTGACCGATGTAACGCAGGAGATGAAGGTCGCGCGCGAAGAGACATTTGGGCCGGTCGCGCCTCTCTTCCGATTTGATACGGAAGAAGAGGTCATCAAGCGCGCAAACGCTACCGAGTTCGGTCTCGCGTCCTACATCTACACCCGCGATGCATCCCGGATCTTCCGTGTCTCCGAGGCGCTGGAATAGGGCATGGTCGTCATCAACACGGGGCTCATCTCCACCGAGGTTGCGCCGTTCGGTGGCATCAAGCAGTCCGGCATCGGCCGCGAAGGTTCGAGTACGGCCTCGAGGACTACACCGAGTTGAAGTATCTATGCCTGTCCCTCCAGGATCCCGGGCAGAGAGTTATCTCCTGCACTAAGCCGGGTAGGGACCGCGTTGCTGCAGGTCATGAGCGGTCTGGATGATCCCAAGCTGTCGACCTCGAGCGCGGGACGCTTGTTGCCGGTCCGGCCGGATTGCGTCTCCTCGAAGATCTACTCGCAGCCGGCGCGCATCAGAGCATCAGAGCATTGCAGGTCCAAGTTCTGGCCGTCGAAACGTGCGCGTAGCCGATCTGCATGTCCGGATTGAATCACAGAATTACAGAATCGATTCCGTAAGAGCTCACGTCCGGACATACAGACGTTATTTCGGCCGGATGCCGCCAACGCGCATGACGCTCCGCAGATGCCGGGAAACGGTCGCTATGCAGATATGCGGCTGGTTTGCTGCGGGGAGACAGCCGCGACGTCGCCGGGAAAGCCATCTGGCCTCACGATGGTGCCGCCTGCATTCGATATTTGACCGGCCGGCACAAGTGCGATCACATGGGCACGTGACCACCCGCAAGGGCGGCGCTGCCTCCGATGATGATGATATAGAATACTGCTCGAGGTTCCCCGCGTGACATCACATAGACCTCCTGCCTCCTTAGGCTTTCTCGAGCTTGAGCGCGGGCTCGCGCCGGGCGAGAAACCTCCGCAAACGTATCCCGGTTCCCTGCTCAATCCAGATACTTACGACTTTCCGATCATCATCGAGACAGTGGAGGGTGCTTGGGCGGATCGCGTCATCCGAGGCGATCCGTCGCTTGAACCGGCCTACGTCACGTCAGCGCAACGCTTGGTCGAACGGGGCGCCGTTGCCGTGATCGCCAACTGTGGGTTCGCCATCCGACATCAGGCAGCGGTGGCCGCGTCGGTGAACGTACCCGTGGCGCTGTCAAGTCTCCTGCTTATACCGACCCTGCTACGTCAGCTTCCACCCGGCGCCAAGCTCGCGGTACTGACTGCCGATTCCACGCATTGCAGCGAAGGCCTATTCGGGATCGACGACCCGGCCGAGCGTGCGCGGATAGTGGTCGGCGGTATCGAAGGTGGAAAGCTCCTGGATAACGAAATGCAGCGCCCGCCGCGGCGCACGCTAGTGTCTGAAATCGAGGACGATGTCACGGCGTGCGTCACGCGACTGAGAAGGAGATATCCGCACATCGCGGCTTTTCTGTGTGAATGTACCGCATTCCCTCTGGTGTCCCCGATCATACGCCGGTTGACTGGGCTGCCTGTTTTCGACACGGTGATGCTGAGCCGAATGTTATTCACCAGCGCGGCGTGGACCGAATCATTCGAAACCAATCAGCGGACCCTCGCAGAAATAGTGAAGGACCGGGATGAAGGCGCTTATCTGGATAGGCGAGTGAAAGTCTTCACGGCGTCGCGATGGGCACCAGCGGCCGGGTCGCCAGCTCCCTCAAGCGACGCCTGTCAGTCGACGTCGACCATGAGCGATGGCAAGACATCGTAGTTATAGCGTCACCTTTAAGCGTTGGCCGTGCAGGAAAATCTGTCGGGCGAGACGCTGCACATTTGGGGGAACGGCATGACATCACCCGCACCCTGATCCTTGTCTGGATTGGCAGAGGCAGGTGGAGTGGTTCGATGAACATACGGCTTCGGCCGCTCTGATCACGGAAATGAGGCGCGAATCGCCGCAGCTGATCGGCAAGCAGGCTCAGGAGCTGGAATTTCTAGGGCGATCACGGCCTGCAACCGAAGGTCAGACGCCGGTTCGTCGCCGCGACCGACAGCATTCATAGCAGTCCGATCTACTCCAATCTGGCAAAAGGACATTGTCCCGACCTGCCAACCAACTCTAGGTCGGCGATATCACCTATGCCGCGCTACCGGCCCGCTTCGTCTACGTCGCCGTCATTCTCGACGTCTGGTCGCGCATGATCGTCGGCTAC
The DNA here is from genome assembly GCF_004022605.1 of Mesorhizobium sp. M4B.F.Ca.ET.089.01.1.1. Lineage (NCBI taxonomy): Bacteria > Pseudomonadati > Pseudomonadota > Alphaproteobacteria > Hyphomicrobiales > Phyllobacteriaceae > Mesorhizobium > Mesorhizobium sp. M4B.F.Ca.ET.089.01.1.1. Next base: position 21,255 of record NZ_RZOS01000010.1, on the reverse strand, counting down.
GCCATCGCCCGCGCGATCGATGCCCCCCGACGGTCGCCGTTGCGCCGCAATCGAGCGCAGAAAGCCGCCGCCAGGCCGCGTCCAGCGGCTCCCGGCCCGCAACGATCGAGGATTAACACATCCGGCAGACGAGCAAAACCGCAGCCCGATCGGTGTAACCCTAGAGCGCACTCCAGATCGCGGTCAGTTTCTGCAGTCGAGCATTGCGACCAACATCTCATGTCGACCGCCGTCATCACCGCCGCCTCGCACTCGGCGCAGCACCGAAATCGGTTGGCGACGTCTCGGCTGCCACGCTGATGGGGCACCGAGTGGGCGCCGACTCGACGCGTGACCGGCTACGGGATGCCGATCCCGAAATACCGCTTGTGGGCCACATCAAGGATGCGATTGATCAAGCTCGAATAGCTGTGCCCAGCGGCGATTGCGGCTAGGACATATTCGGATTGCATACTGAGCCCAGGCATCGTGTTGATCTCCAGCACAAAGGGTTGGCCGGAGCGGTCGATCCGGACGTCGAGGCGTGCATAGTCCCGGCACTCGCAGGCACGGAAGGTTGCAATCGAAATATCCCGCAGCAAAGTCGCAAGACTGCTCCCGACTCGCGCCGGGCAAATCGTCGACGCCTGCTCGGCAGGCAGGTACTTCGCTTCCCAAGTCAAAAGGCCAATTTCGCGTTCGCCGAAGTCGATCTCTGCGAAGGGCAACACCTCGGGTTTTCCGTTTCCCAGCAGCGCGACATGGATTTCCCGCCCATCGATGTATTCTTCCACTAGCGCATCCTGCCCATATTGCCCAATGATCATTTCGACGGCTTGCGCCAGCTGAGAGGGCTCATGCACGAGTTGCAAACCGAAGCTGTTGTCTTCACGGCGCGGCTTCACCACAAGTGGGAATCGCAAATCGCCGGTGCTGTCGGTGCCGCAGCGCATGATGCGAAAGTTCGGCGTCGGCACGCCGCAACTGCGCATGAGCGTCTTGCTGATAACTTTGTCGTCCGTCAGTCCATGCCCGAGTGGGCTCGATCCGGTGTATGGAACGCCGGCCATCTCAAGCATGCCCGGAACGTGCGTGAAACGGTAATCTCCTTGAATCCCCTCCGCCAGGTTGAAAACAAATCCTGAAGGGCGGGCTTGCGGATCGGGTGGCATGAAGCGCTCGAGCGTATTGAGCAGTCCTTTGTCGCCTTCACACAAAAGCGTTTCATGGCCGCCATCTTGCAGTGCCGCCACCGCCCTTTCGACTGTCTCGCCGGGCGGCCAAGGCTGCGGGGGCTGTGGATAAGGCTGACCGAATCGGTTGATCACGCCTGTAAAATCACGATTCCGGACGACGGCTACTCGCATGACGTACTCCTTGACGGTTCGGTTCTGCACTTCATTCGCTCGGATTTGTTTTCTCGAGGGAACAGCCCGCTTTATCCGCGCTCGCCTTCACGGAGTCCTATGCAATCCGCGTGCCACCAAGAGACGGTGCGAATAAAGGGGCAAGCGCTATGTGTCTCGCGGCGCGCCCGCGCGGGACACTTGTGCCTATGCCGCCGCTTGACTTCTGCCGAGGGACCCAGCCCGAGCCAGGCGGCGAAATCGCGACCGCACTTGAAGGGTTCCATCGGTGGCGAAAATGCCAAGGGCAGCAATAGGGCCGACACCGGGCATGGTTTGCAAGCGCCGAGATGTTGCAGCTTGCTTGGACAGCATGTCGATCGTCTTCTTCAATGCCGCGAAACGGCTGCTCAACTGTTTGATTTGGTCAAGAGCGCTGCAGATGTCGCGGACCAGATCCGGCAGGTCTGCACTCTCGTCCTCGACGATCTCTGCCAGACGTGGCAGGTGGCCGATGCCTTGCGGAACAACATAACCGAACTCCTAGAGGTGCGCGCGCAACGCATTCACCCATTCGGTTCTCTGATTCACGAACTGCTCTCTGGTGCGAAACACGATAGCCCGGGACTGCTACTCCTTGGTCTTCGGTTCGACAAAGCGCGTTGTCGGTCGTTGCGCTGCTTCGACGATCGCCTCCGCTTCGGCGACGTCGTTCTTCTGCCGCTTGACGGACGGTTTGGGACATAGGCCGGGACAATCAGTCTTGGCTCATGGCCAAGCCGAGCCATCTGACAGGTCTGTAGTGGGAGCTGCCGCACGCTTCCATTGCCACGACACATGCCGGTTGACTCGCCATGAACTTGCAAAACTGCAGGCGCGACAGCTTCTTGCGGAATACAACCGATCCATCAGCTGCCGCCCCCTGCAGCTGAATGCCGTTCTTTCCCAGATCGACCCCAATGATAGTAACTTTTCCATCGATGCCTGCCTCTCCTTTGCGTGGCGCTAACACCACCAACTTGGCACATTGCGATGCCGTCGGAGAAGGCTGGCATCCACCCCATCAGTAAAATGGGACAGCCATGGTGCTGGTCGCGCGGCTTGGCGCAGAGCATGTTTCTTGTGCTCACGCAGATCGTCCATGTTGATCTAGCGGTTGGCGCCATCCGTTTTCGTTGGTTTCGACAGCCAATGTCCTGACGGGGGCGGCATCTCTATGTTTTGGAAAGATGAGCACGACACAGGTGCGCCGGCGGATTTCCTCGTTGAGGCCGCCCTCGTCCATCTCGGCCTCGAGCACCTCCTGCATCCGCACGGATCACTTCGTGCGGACCTGCGGGGCTGGAAGCAGAATGTCTTTGGCGGCAGCGCTGGTCGATTACCGGGGAATCAACAGGTGCGATTTTCAGAGCTGCACCGTCGACAGAAAGCGTCCATCTGGGCGGGGAGAGTCGTTAGCCATCTACTTATTAGATGGCGATTATATCGAGTCTCTATTTGCCAATTCAGCAGCTGTCGAAGAAATCTAACTTAAGACTATAAAGGGGAACCGCCACACCAATTACCTTGTGCACGCGCTGGCCATCAGTTCCAAATGGGCGCGACGAGGTGCGGGAATGCGGCGTGGCGAGGCTTAAAGGAGGACCAGAATGATGTGGTCTATGAATCGCCGTGCGGTCGTCAAAGCAATGCTGGTGGGATCGGTTGCCCCGTGGGTCATTAACTCAAGGGCGTTCGCTTCGTCTTGTAGCGACCATATTGTGCGTGTCGGCTCGATGGGTGCTCCCGATTCCATGAATCCATTCGCCACCTGGAGTTCGTTCTGGCCGCTTGTCTTGTCCTACGATTCGCTGGTCGGCGTTGACGCCCAGCGACACCCTGACCGGAGGGGGTTTGCGAAGGCGTGGGCCGTTGCTGATGACGGGCTCACTTGGACAATCAAGGTATGGCCCGGCATGAAGTGGTCGGACGGCCAACCCGCCACCGCCAGAGACGCCGCGTTCACCTATAATTATCTGCTTGGCTCCGTGGGCAAGCCAGACGAGCTGAATATTGGCCAAAACAGCACAGACGGCATGGAACAAGTCGCATCCGTTACGGCCATTGATGACGAAACTCTGCGGATCGTGACCAAGGCTCCTACGCGCTGGCCAATTGACAACTTCGTTCTAATGGTCCCTGAGCACGTTTGGAAGGACATCGGCTACGCGGATGCGCGCAGCACTTTTCGCAACGACCCGCCGCTGGTGGGAACTGGGCCTATGATCGTTGCGGAGTTTCAGCAAGGCCAATTTGTGCGCCTTACGCCAAACGCGTATTTTCGCACTGAGCAGCCGAAGACGGCCGGGATGATTATCCACTTCTTCACCACGCAGGATCCAATTGCCCAGGGTCTGAAGAGTGGGAGCTTCGATTGTGGGGGCGTGACAACCGCACAGTGGGCTGCCTTCTCGAAGGAGAGCGATATCGGGGTCTATGAATCTCGCGTGGAGCAGCGGGACTATCTGGCATTTAATACGGCCTCCGGGAAGGGGGCGGGCAGCACCAAGGCCCTGCAGGATCCAGCGTTTCGCGACGCGATCGGCTATGCGATCGATCAGAAAGCGATCGTGGATCGCGCCTACCGCGGGCACGCAGACCCTGGTGTCGGAATTGTGATGCCGGTAGCCGCCGACTATTACTCAGACCTAAGCGACATCAGGCGCCGCTTCGATCTAGCCGAGGCGGGTCGTCGGCTAGACGCGGCCGGATATCGGGACACGAACGGCGATGGTGTCCGGGAGGACAAGGAGGGAAAGAGCTTACAGCTTGAGCTAATCACAGGAAAGGCTTCGGGTGTGAGCGAGATTCCGATTGCAGCCGTGCAGCTTGTTGCGGGCTGGCTGGGACAAATTGGCATTCCCGTGTCGGTGACCCAGCTCGATTCCGGTGCGCTCACAGCCCGCACGACAGCGCCGACGGACGGCGGCGGAAGCTGGGATCTGCTAATCGCCAGCAACTGGCTGTCTTCCTCGCCTCACGACCTGCTCGTCTTGGGCAGTAGCAAGTCCATCGGCCTCACTAACAGATCGTACTGGACAAATGAGAAGTTCGACGCGCTCCTGACTGAGGTCGACCGTACCGTCGACCTGAAGAGGAGCCAGGAGCTGGTCGATCAGGCAGCGCGCCTCATCTATGCTGAGGCGCCGTATATCATTCTGAGTCACCCCTTAACGCTCGGTGCCTATCGTAAGGACTGCTTCCAGGGCTGGGGACCGGAGGACGCGATATCGGATTGGAGCTATTTCCCGTTCGATCGGTTGAGGCCGATCTAACGTGGCTGGCAACGCACAGGAAGGGCGAACAAGCCGCATTGGGAATGTCCTGATCAGGGCGGCCATAACTCTTTCGATGGTGGCCACACTGAACTTCGTCCTGTTCAGGGTCATTCCCGGTGACCCTGCAGCGCTTCTGCTTGGCGGTGCTCGGATGAGCGTGTCCGCTGAACGGATCGAGGCGCAGCGCCAGAACTGGGGACTCGACCGGCCGCTTTTCCCGGACCAGATACTTGACTACCTGTCGGCAACTCTACATGGCGATCTCGGCTACAGCTTCAAGTTCAGGGGTAGACTTGTCTCTGACCTTATTTGGGAGCGCTTGCCGGCCACCATCGCCCTGGTTGGCTTGGCCCAATTAATCGCCATGCTATGCGGTGTCATGCTTGGGCTCTATGCGGGTTGGCGCAGAGGAGGAGCTGTCGACCGTATCGCCATGGGAGCATCTCTAGCGCTCTATTCTACGCCGTCTTTCTGGCTTGCTATGGTACTAGTAGTCATTTTTAGCACGGCATTGGGGTGGTTTCCGGGTTATGGCATCTATTCACCCGGCGCTAGCATAGGTTCAACTGATAAGATCCTAGACTACTTGCGACATCTCGCACTTCCGGTCGCCGCGGTAGCCCTTGGGCTGATCGGGCAATACGTTGTGGTCGCGCGTGCAGCGATGAGTGACGTCGTTACTGAGGACTACATGGTGACCGCACGCGCCAAGGGACTTACCAACGGTCAGATGCTGATGCGCCATGCATTTCGTAACGCAATGCTGCCGCTCGTGACCTTGATTACTCTCAATCTTGGCTACGTGGTCGCTGGTGCGATCACCGTCGAAGCCGTCTTCGCCTGGCCGGGAATTGGTGGTCTCACGGTCGAAGCGCTCAACGCGCGGGACTACCCAGTTCTTCAAGGGATATTCCTGTTGCTTGGTGTATCGATCGTTGTCGCGAACCTCCTAGCCGATCTTGCCTACGGCATTCTTGATCCGCGAATCCGGCAATGAGTGAAAGTATCGTGCGATATTCCTCGCGTAGCCGGGCGAGAGCGATCAAGAGCTTTCTATCCAATCTTCTTGGTCACGCCGGGGCTCAGCTCGGCCTGTTGTGTCTGGTGTTTTTCCTTGTCCTCTCTGCTGTGCCCAATATCCTCGTAGGTCCACTTGAGACCGTAGCCACCGCAACTGGTGATTTCCTCGTTCCACCATCAAGCCAGCATCTGCTGGGGACCGATGAGGTGGGGCGTGACGTGCTCAATCTGGTCGTCCATGGTGCCCGGATATCGCTCACGATCGCGCTGCTGGCGACCGTCATCAGCCTCGTCGTCGGCACTACGGTTGGTATCATTGCTGGCTACTACGGTGGCAGAGTTGACGTCTGGCTGATGCGGCTGACGGATTTCTTTTTCGTCATGCCGTCCTTCGTCCTTGCGCTGGTCATCACACCCGTGGTGCTCGAAGTAATGGGGCGGGGCAGAGAAATCCTCGGCTTCCGTCCTTCCCTCTTCGTGATCCTTGTCGTCATCGGCATAACAAGCTGGGCGTTTGTCGCCCGTATCGTTCGCAGTCAGACACTATCGCTTAAGGAGCGAACATTCATTGATCGCGCACGAGTTGTGGGCAGCAGCAATTTGAGCATCATGGTGCGGCATATCCTCCCCAATCTCGTTCCGCAAATCGCAGCGAATGGTGCGCTGGTCGTCGCTGGCGCAATCTATGTCGAGACGTCGCTCTCGTTCCTCGGGCTTGGCGACCCATTGCAGCCTTCATGGGGCACTTTGCTTTCGCTCGCTCAGCGCGCCGGTGCGGCCAGTACCGGAGCTTGGTGGTACCTCGGCGCCCCCGGGCTGTGCGCCCTCGCGGTTTCCCTTAGCTTCGTCCTGGTCGGCAATGCCCTCGACGACACGTTCAATCCACGGCAGAGGGTGATCCCATGACAAACCTCTCCCAAGACAAGGCATCGCTTTTGGAAGTCGACGGGCTTTCTGTTGAGTATCGGCTCAAGGGCGTTTCATTGCGAGCGATCGACCGCGTGAGCTTCGCGCTCCAGGCTGGAGAGGCCGTTGGCCTCGTCGGTGAATCGGGCAGTGGCAAGACTACCACCGCCATGGCGATCGCTGGTCTACTATCGCCCAATGCACGGGTCAGCGGCGGCCAAGTGCGCTATCGTGGTAACCTGCTGTCGATCGACAATGATGCGGCGATGCGGCCACATCGCTGGACCGAGACGTCCGTCGTTTTCCAGGGCGCGATGAATGCGCTCAATCCCGTTCACCGCATTATCAAGCAAATCGCCGAGCCATGCATCCTGAAGCTCGGCATGTCGCGTGCCGAGGCGACCGCGCGGGCACGGGAGGTTCTAGAACTCGTCGGCATTCCGACGGATCGCGGCACTGCCTATCCCCACGAGTTGTCGGGCGGTATGCGTCAAAGAGTGATGATTGCCATGGCGCTCGCATGTCGCCCCTCGATCATCATCGGTGACGAGCCGACCACGGCGCTCGACGTCATCACACAGGCTCAGATCCTCAAGCTGTTGGGGAAGTTGCGATCGCAGCTTAACCTAGCGCTCATTTTAATCACCCACGACCTGTCTGTCGTCGCTGAGTCGTGTGATCGCGTGATGATCATGTACGCCGGCCGGATAGTCGAGGATGGAACCGTCGCGGAGATCTTCGCTAAGCCCAAACATCCCTACACTCGCCTGCTGATCGAATCGATCCCCAACCCGGCGAGCGGCATACGGATAATTCGCCCTATCCCCGGTGATCCTCCCAACTTAATGAATCGACCGTCAGGCTGCGCCTTCCATCCACGTTGCCCGTCAGCAACGGGGGTCTGCACGACCGAAGTTCCCAGCCTCGAAAAGTTCGGGTGGGGACGCGTCGCCTGTCACCTTCACCGTTCCTCGCAAGAAGGCAGGGTTGCAGTTCATGCCTGACACCTCCGACATCCTGAGTCTCGAGAGCCTGAAGGTCCATTTTCCTATCCAGGGCGGACTGTTCGACCGGGTCCTGGGGCGATCTGCCGGGGCGGTGCGTGCGGCGGATGGAGTCGACCTCAACATTGGACGAGGTGAAATCGTCGCCCTGGTTGGAGAATCCGGAAGCGGCAAGACGACAGTGGGCCGCGTCATCACCAAGCTAGCCCAGCCCACAGGAGGCAGGTTGCTGTTTGAGGGCCGCGATATGACGTCTGCAAAGGGCTTCTCGGCTCTGCGTCCCTACCGGCGACGCGTGCAAATGATCTTTCAGGATGCTTATCAGGCGCTCAACCCGCGACACACCGTGTTCGACAGTGTGGCAGAGCCGTTGCGCTCCCTGCGGCTGGTCAAGAACCATGCTCAACTCACAGAAAGGGTCAGCGAAGCGCTTTCGGCGGCCGGGCTCAATCCTCCCGGTGATTTCTTCGCCCGCTTCCCACACGAACTCTCCGGCGGCCAGCGCCAGCGCGTCGTGATTGCCGGAGCGCTTGCCGTGAAGCCGGAGCTCATCGTTGCCGACGAGCCCGTGTCGATGCTCGATGTATCGATACGCGCACAAATTCTTCAGGTCCTGGTTGACCTGCGCGCCAAGCACAACATGGCGCTACTGTTCATCACCCACGACCTGCCGCTCGCCTGGCTGATCGCCGACCGGATTGCAGTCTTATATCTTGGGAGATTGGTCGAGATCGGCAGCGCCGATGACATCACATTCAACCCCCGGCATCCCTATACGGTCGCGTTGCGCAACGCCACGCCGCAGATTCGCAGCGACGCAAGTCGCTTCGAGCTGCCGGCGTTGCAAGGAGAGGTTCCAAGCGCCGCACGCGTGCCGAAGGGCTGTCGTTTCCATCCTCGCTGCCCGCTTGCTTTCGACCGGTGCAAGGAGGAGGAGCCGCCGGCCATCGAAGTCGGGCCGCAGCATATGTCCGCATGCTGGCTGCCGACGTCAGGTGCGAAAGCAGAATTGTCGACACCCAACCTGAAAAGTGCCGACCATGGTTCCGTCTGACAGTAAGTAATAATAGGGCACTCGAAGCGCTATTCTGCCAGAACGGAATTAACGGATGTTGGTAATAACGCACCGTGGCTCGTTAAACGGTTTACACTATATCGCCTAGGAGCAACATTGATGCACAAACTGTCTGCTCGCGGACTGCCGCGCCAATTCCTTGCTCTTTTTTCCTGAGGGCCTTGTGATGGTAGACAAGCACCTGCAGCCACCGCTTCCTCGTTCCGAGGCACGGATCCGGGTCCTTCATGGCGACGTCACGATAGACTCGTATGGCTGGCTCAGGGACTGGGAGAATCCCGACGTCCGCGCGTATCTTGAAGCCGAGAACAGCTACGCGCAGCAAGCGACAGCCCACCTGGAAGGGCTCAAGGCGGAACTTATCGCCGAGATCGAAGGGCGTCACACCTGCGAGGGCGCCCCACCAACCTTCCAGGTTGGGCCTTTCGAGTACTTCGAAAGACACGGGCGGGGCCTGTCTCATCCTGCGTGGTGGCGCCGGCCGGTGACCGGAGGCTCGGCCGAGCTTGTTCTCGACCCGAACGCGATCCCGGGGGCCGAGATCTTCTATTCGCTCGGTGTCTTCGAGCCGAGTGACGACGGGCGTTACGTGGCGTTCAGCTTCGATGTCATCGGGGACGAGAACTTCGAGCTTAGGGTGCGGGACATAGAGACCGGCCATGACGTCTGGACGGGCTCGAGGCGGGCTGGGATGGTTACTTGGACCGCGGACGGCAACACGCTCTTTTTCACGCGGGAGCGGGCGGACCGGCGGCGGCAACGCCATGAGCTTATACGCCTGGACGTCAACGATTCGCACTCTGAGGTAGTGTTCGAGGAGGCGGACGAGCGACTGAACTTGCGGATTTGGCGCTCTGATAGCGGCGCCTGGCTGCTTTTGGACGTTATGGACAACGCCGGGGCGGTGGAGGTGTGGTGCCTTCCTGCCGACCAGCCGGGCGTTGGGTGGCGCCGGATTGTGGCGCGTGATCTTGGCCACCATGTCTTTGCCGAGCACTGGGGCGACAGGTTCTTGTTTCGGGTAAACGACGCTGGACCCTACTGGCGGCTCGTGTGTGCGCCGATAGGTGACCCGTCACCATCGTGCTGGGAGGAGGTCATCCCGCATCGAGCGGGCGTGACGCTTGAGGAGGTCCACGTGCTCGACCAGCACCTGGTTGTCCTGGAACGAGAGGGCCTTCGTCCTCGCCTCGTCTCGCATAACCGAAGCGGGGGGGTCGCCGCCACGATCGTTCCCGACGAGCCGAGCTGCACTCTTAAGGTCGGCTTGTCTGCAGGGGGTAGCTATTCGGTCGCACGGCATCCGTTCCGAAGCTCGAAGTTGGTCTACTCGGTTAGCTCATTCGTGACGCCCGACACGTTTGTAGAGCATGATCTCGCCGACGACCGATCGGCAGTCCTGTACCAGGCCCGCGTTCCCGGATATGACCCGGCTCAATACGTGGCGACGGTCGTCATGGCGCAGGCGGAAGACGGGGTGGATATACCAATTTCGCTCGTCGCGCGGCGCGATCGAACCACCCCAGGGCCGGTGTTATTGAATGTCTACGGCTGTTATGGAAAACCGAGATGGCCCTCGTTTTTCACTTGGCCCTCATCCATGACCAAACGTTTGAGCCTGCTCGATCGCGGAGTTGCTTTCGGCATCGTGCACGTACGGGGAGGCGGGGAGCTTGGACGTCCGTGGCACGAGGCGGCTACCCGCGATCGAAAACGTATCACCCACACAGATCTGATCGTCGCTGTCGAGGCGCTTGTTAGGCAGGGGGTCGCCACCGGCGACGGCATCGTCATTGAGGGAGCGAGCGCTGGCGGGGGTACCGTGCTTGCCACGGCCGACTTGCGGCCCGACTTGTTCCGCGCCGTACTCGCCGAGGTTCCGCTCGCCGACATCATAGATACCGAGCTGGACTTCACGATGCCGTACGCGCTGCCGGAAATAGCGGAGTACGGCGATCCCCACATAGCCGACGAATATCGGCACCTGCGCAGCTACGATCCTTACTACAACCTCAGTGCCGATCGCCCGCGCCCGCCAACTTACGTCGACGCCGCGCTCGACGACAGCCAGGTGCTCTACTACCAGCCTGCTCGGTACGTTGCCCAGCGACGTTCCTTTACGGCCGGTCGAGACCCAGGTCTTGTTTTCCACATGCGTATGGTCGGTGGCCACGGCGGCGCTTCACATGGGCCTAGTGTAGCCGAAGAAGCAGCACTTCGTATGGCTTGGATTCTAGACCAGGTCCGATGCTCGGGCAATTAGGCATTTCTATGTTACAATCGGAATCAAAGCTAGGGTCAGGACCCATAATCTATTGAGTTGATATCTGTTTGGTGATTCAGGGTGGCAGGAGGTGCTGCCTTGAGTGATTTGCTGATGTTGACGCCGGAGCAGATGCGCCGGATCGAGTCCTATTTTCCTTTGTCGCATGGTGTTCCGCGTGTGGATGACCGCCGGGTGCTGAGCGGCATCCTGTTCGTGATCCGAAATGGCCTTCGCTGGCGAGATGTCCCTTCCGACTACGGTCCGTACAAGACCATCTACAACCGCTTCATCCGCTGGAGTCGGCTGGGTGTGTTCAACCGCATCCTAGCGGAACTGGCCGCGCAGGGCGGCGAAACGGACAATCTGATGATCGATGCCACCCATCTCAAAGCGCACCGCACTGCCGCCAGCCTCCTTAAAAAACTCTATCCCGATGTATCGGACGCAGCCGAGGCGGACTGACCACCAAGGGACGTCCGCGGCTGCTGCATCTGAGCGAAGGGCAGACCAATGATCACAAGACTGCTGCGGCCGTGATCGAGGATTTGCCCGCCGCCAACGCCCTGCTGGCCGATCGGGCCTACAGTTCAGCGGCCTTCCGCCAGGCGCTCGTCGAGCGCGGTATCAGGCCATGCATCCCACCCCATGCCAAGCATCGTGTTCAGCACAGCTATGATCCTGTCCGATACCGGCAACGTCACAGGATCGAGAACATGTTCGCACGCCTCAAAGACTGGCGACGCATCCACACCAGATACGACCGATGTGCTCACACCTTCCTGTCGGCTATCGCCTTCGCTGCAGCCTTCATCTTCTGGATCAATGAGTCCTGACCTAGCTACATGTTTGATCCGGGGCTTTGATGGGGCATCCTTATCTTTCGAATCAAAGGATGCCCTATGGACCAAGTTCTCCATGGGAGCGCCATAACGAAATCAAAGGCGTGCCTTGCCATCATTCATCTCGCTGCTGCCATCAAAGTCTAACGCCTTATTCCTAGGGGTCGTAGGTAACAAGGAAGAATTCAGATACCGTCTTGTGCAACCAGCACCTAGGCGGGTTAAGACTTCGTGTGGGCTGAGGCCCACAGCTTCTGCAAGGTCATCTAAGGTAAAATCATTTCCCAGTAATTCCACAAAGTTACCTGGCCCACAAAGCGCTTCTGGAACATCTGTTATATCAATTGTCATGTTCTCCATGCATATTGTTCCGATTAGAGGGGCCGAATAACCTGCGAACCGAGCTGATATCTTGTTCGCGCAGGCCCATGGAAGGCCATGTGTGTAGCCGATCCCGACGGTCGCTACGCGGGTAGCTCGACCCGTACGAAATGTCGCACCGTAGCCAACAGCCTCCCGCCTAGCGACATTGCGCACGTCGAGTATTTTCGCTCGGAGCCTTGCAACCGCTTGCAGCGGATTTGGTCGAATGCCAGCATCGTTGAGCCCGTACAGGGCTGAGCCCACCCGTACCATGTCGAAATGATAGGATTTACCTAGCCAGATACCGGCGGACGCTGCGAGACTGCCGCAGGTGGGCTTAATCAGATCGTAGATCGCCCGGAAGCGGTTCCGTTGCAACACATTAGTTGGGTCCGCAACGGTTTCGCTGCACGCTAGATGGCTGAGTACGACCGAAGGGGGATACATGTCGAACGTACCAGAAAAATACGCGCGACGCACGTCCGCAATGGCGAGCCCAAAGCGGGAAAATCCCGTTTCCACGTTAAGAAAATATGTCTTCGTTCCTGTTGCAATAACGGCTTCCAATTCGGCGCAATTGTTCACAACCGGTATGAGGTTATTGGATTGGTAGAATCTACCAAATTTCGCGAAATCATCGCAAAAAACCGCGATTGCCTCGTCTACATGGGACGATCTTAGAAGCAGCGCTTCCTCAAGATTGCCGACGAAGAGCAGATCGCAGCCGACATGAATAAGCGCCCTTGCAATCTCTACAACACCAAGTCCATAGGCGTCGCTCTTGACGACAGCGGCGACCCTTACGCCTAACCCAACGAGGGCCGTGATGGCCCGGAAGTTCGCCTGAATAGCCCCAAGATTGATTTCAAATATAGCATTTCTGGGGCGAACTAACGGCAACATCTTTTGCTCTCCAACAGTCCCGTTTTTTATAAACCTCGCCGCCCCGCGATGCAGCCTACTATCCTAGGTAGGCGCGCGAGCTGAGATTGCCGTTTAAAAAGGGGCGCCGTCGAAGCACGGATTAGACACTGGTTAAAGCGGACTGAGACGCAAGCAGTCGCTTCGGCAGGGCACTTGCACGCAGATGACAAAGCATAGTCGTTCAACTGACTAGTAAGCTGTGTTCTGGATAGGGCAGTTGCTGCGCAGCTCTTCGTGCCAAAATCCGCCACAAGCTACTGCTGGTTTCACGCAGTCAGGGCGAAAATCTCGGCACCGGCTGCGAATACAAGGTATTGCGTAAGCTTAGATCAATCAATTTTTGTTAAGGGGTTGGCATGAGCGAACAATCTGAGATCCTTTACGTTAGTGAGCCGAACCTTGACCCGGCCGAATTCTGCCGCGTGTTGGCCGAATCCGGCTTCGGGGCGACCCATGGCGAGCTTCGGCTGCATGCGATGCTCCGCCAAGCCGACTTGGTGCTGACGGCCCGGCTCCATCGGCCGGGGCGGAAGCTGGTCGGAGTACTTCGATGCGTTACTGACTTTTCCTGGATCTGCTACGTCTCCGAGCTTGCCGTATCGGCGTCGGCGCAAGGCCTCGGCATCGGCAAGGGCCTCCTGTATGAAGCCCGCCGGCAACTCGGGCCTGCTGTGGCCATAGCTTTGATCTCTACACCCAACTCTGTCGGCTTCTATGAAGGGATTGGATTGACGCGCATTTCAGACGCATTCTGGTTAATGCGCGAATGCTAACCCAAATGAGGTGAGTACGACGTTGCAATGTCCACCTATACAATAATTCGACGTTCGTCGAATGCTTGCCGGAATACGGGGTGCATGTGTCTGACGCCGGCCATCTGAAAACGCGATGGGACCGTCCGGGACATTATGTTGGCGAACTCAAGATCAAGTGGTGCATAGTCGGCGCAGCAAATCCAACTGCCATCAACGATGTCCGAAAATCGAGCGAAGTGAAATGCAGATCAAAGACGTCCTCCTTGCGCCTGGCAATGGCGCTTTTTTCTATGACGATCAGGGTGCCATCAGGGCCGGCGCGCCCCAGGACGGTTTCGTCTATAGCGGCGAGGCGACAGCGATTGGGTTCACGTCCATCCGCGTTCCGGCATCTTCGCTCAGCATCGGGCTTGCTCTCACCGACGGGGCCGTGGTTTGGGGTGACATGATGAGCGTTCAATATTCTGGTGCTGGAGGACGAGATCCTTTGTTTGAGAGTGCTCAAATCTCGGAGTTAACCTCGCGTATAGTCGTGCCCCGGCTTCTCAATGTCGACGTATCTCGTTATCTCGATGCCTGTGCAAAGGTTTTTGAGCCTCTCCAGCACCAGCGGTTACCTCTCGCGATTGAGTATGGCGTTAGCCAGGCGCTCCTTCGCGCCTCGGCCCATCTTCAAAGTACCACGATGGCGGAAGTCGTTTGCAGTGAATTTAACCTGCCGCTGCCAATTCGCAGGGTTCCGATCTACTGCCAAAGCGGCGATGCTCGCGAAATCAACGTCGACAAAATGATCTTGAAAGCGGTAGATATACTTCCCCACGGCCTGATCAACTCACGGCAGAAATTCGGCGTCGAGGGCCAGGCCTTCATGGAGTTCGTGAAGTGGGTTGCGGCGCGGACGCGCGAAATTGGCCGCCCGGGGTATCATCCGGTGCTGCATTTCGATGTGTATGGCTGGATCGGCCAGGAAATCAGCCTGGAGCCGCAACTCATCGCCGACTTTATCTGCAGGGTCGCCGACGCTGTTCCGGGTTTCACCCTCAATGTCGAGTCCCCGGCGGATTTTGGTTCGACGCAAGCTCAAATTGAGAACTACGCCAAGATCGTATCAATTTTGGACAACCGGGGTTCCACCGCTCGCATTGTCGTGGACGAAAGGTGCAACACGCTCGAGGATATTCGGCTCTTTGCCGAAGCGAAGGCCGCGCATCTCATTCAAATCAAGACGCCTGATGTCGGCTCATTGGCTGACACGGCACGTGCAGTGCTCCTGTGTAAGGAGAACAAGGTAGGCGCGTACGTTGGAGGAAGCTGTACCGAGACAGATCTCTCTGCCCAGGCTTCCGTCCACATATCGATGGCGACCCAGGCAGACATGATGCTTGCGAAGCCTGGAATGGGAGTCGACGAGGCATTCTCGATCGTGGGCAATGAACAGAATCGGTTGCTTGCGATGCTGAATCGTCGTCGGGCTCAAAACGAAAATGTTGGATGAAGAGCGCGGTGTTGCATGCAGAACTCTCTTGAGGGGATCACTGTCGTAGCTGTGGAGCAGGCCGTTGCTGCACCGTATGCATCGTCTCGTCTTGCCGATGCAGGCGCCCGGGTGATCAAGGTTGAGAGGCCTGAGGGAGACTTTGCCCGGAAATACGATAAGTTGGTGCGGGGGCAAAGCGCCTATTTCGTTTGGCTCAACCGGGGTAAGGAGTCAGTATGCTTGGATTTGAGGTTGGAGGCGGACCGTGCTGTGCTGGACACGCTTGTTGCTGCTGCTGACGTCTTTATCCAGAATCTGAAGCCAGGCAGCATCGAAAAACTCGGCTTCGGATCTGCGGATCTGCGTCGCCGTTTTCCGCGGCTAATCACCTGCGACATTTCGGGATTTGGGGAGGGGGGGCCATTTTCTCACCTCAAGGCCTATGATCTCATCGTCCAAGCCGAAACCGGTCTGTGTGCGATCACCGGGACGCAACAGGGACCCGCCCGTGTGGGTGTGTCGGTTTGCGACATCTCGGCAGGCATGACGGCACATAGCGCCATACTTCAGGCGCTGTATCATCGCGAGGTCACTGGCGAAGGGGCTAGCATTCAGGTGTCCCTGTTCGATGCCGTCGCCGATTGGATGAACGTGCCGGTCCTGCAACACGACTACAGCAGCTACCACACGGTACGCGCGGGCGTGAAACACCCCTCGCTGGCGCCTTATGGCGCCTATCGCTGCGCCGATGGCAAGGACGTCATCTTTTCCGTGCAGAATGACCGGGAATGGGTGAATTTCTGCGAGAAATTCCTGAAGCGGCCTGAGCTCACGCGTGCACTTGGTTTCGCCGACAACATGGAGCGCCTCGGCCACCGTCCTCAACTTGATGAGATAATTGAGCTGCGGTTTTCCGAGCTGTCCTGCCACGAAGCGATGCAGGAGCTTGAGGCGGCCGGTTTGGCATATGGGCGACTGAACGAAGTGGCGGACATTTCAAAGCATCCACACGTTCGCAGGGTTGAGATTGGCACACCTGAAGGAACAGTAGAGACGATCGCCCCGGCGGCGATCTTCAACTCTGAGCGCCCCTCGCTGCGCCCAGTTCCGGGCCTTGGTGCGCATACGGAGGCTGTCCGCGAGGAGGTTCGAGCAGGTTTGCGCGCAAGAGCCGCGTCAGCATGAGCGTGCCTGTTGTCGGGAAGGAAGCGCGATCGCGATTCACAGAGTGCATGCCTAGTCCTGGCCCCTCTGGGTGCCACGGCCGCCCAGCAAACTCACTGACAGCGCCCACGCTAGAATCGACCGCAGAGGCGACTTCATGAATGACGCCGTTCAGGCCGTTGAAAGCCCGATGTCTGTTCCCCGCTGGAGATCTCTGCTCTTTGTTCCCGCTCATGTTCCGCGCTTTGTGGAGGCGGCTCATGAGCGCGGGGCAGATGGCGTCATACTCGACCTTGAGGACTCCGTTCCCCAGGATCAAAAAGGTGAGTCACGGCGCCAGCTTTCTGCATCCGTGGCAAAGGTGGGCCGCAGGGGCGCTTATGTTTTAGTTCGCGTGAATCGCGGTTTGCGTGCCTTGGCGGCCGATCTCGATGCAGCCGTAGTAGCGGGTGTTGATGCACTTGTCCTTCCGAAGACGGATTCGGCAGCGTGGGTAATAGAGATCGCAAATGCGGTATCGGAACTTGAACGAGAAAGAAATCTTGCGGTGGGTCGAATCCGGTTCCTTGCCTTGATCGAGACCCCGGCAGCATTACAAAGTCTCTCAGCCATTGCGTCGGCCCATCCCAGGATGGTTGCAATGGCGCTGGGTCCTGAAGACTTCAGTGCCTCCGTTGGCGGTGCCCCGGAACTCGACCTTCTTTTGACACCGAACCTTTCTGTTCTGTTTGCCGCTCGCGCCGCTGGCTTGCTACCGCTTGGTTTCATAGGAAGTATCAGCGAGTTCTCAGACAATGATAGACTTCGTGAGGCCGCGGCCCATGCGCGGCGGCTTGGCTTTACCGGGGCTTTGGCGATCCATCCAAATCAGGTTGCCATATTCAATGAGGCTTTCTCACCAAGCCCACAGGAACTCGAGTGGGCCCGTCGTGTCCTCGCGGCGGAAAAAGATGCGACGGCGCAAGGCAGAGGCGCGTTCGCATTGGACGGAAAGATGGTCGATCCACCGGTTATTCGAAGGGCCCGAGAAATCATCGCGACGGATCCGGGCGCCGAGTTGGCCGTTTGAGTCCTCAGCGGGTTGATCAACAAGACTGGGACGACGACAGCAAGCGTCAGCAGCTCGGCACAATTATTGCTGTCGTGCCATCACATTTTAAGATAGATTGCGTCAATTGCAGTCCGCCCTCGGAAGAGTACCCGTGGAAATCAGGCAGTTAAGATACTTCGTCGGCGTGGTCGAAGCAGGCAGTTTCACGAAGGCCGCTGGCTTTCTGAATGTCGCCCAGAGTGCGCTGAGTCTGCATGTACGCCAATTGGAGGAAGGCTTCGGCACTCAGCTGCTGATACGCGACAGAACCGGCGTGAGCGTGACGGCGTCAGGAGCCAAACTGCTCGAGCGGGCGCGGGCAATTCTCAAAGAAATTCGACTTACCGAGGTGGAA
Organism: Mesorhizobium sp. M4B.F.Ca.ET.089.01.1.1; assembly: GCF_004022605.1. Classification (NCBI taxonomy): domain Bacteria; kingdom Pseudomonadati; phylum Pseudomonadota; class Alphaproteobacteria; order Hyphomicrobiales; family Phyllobacteriaceae; genus Mesorhizobium; species Mesorhizobium sp. M4B.F.Ca.ET.089.01.1.1. The sequence goes on along the minus strand of NZ_RZOS01000010.1, from coordinate 3,375 downwards.
TTGACCAACACAGCCGCTTCCCCTGCCGGGGAGGTGACTATTGGGATTCCGTCTGGAGCTGCTCGCGTCCTGAGCGGTCCGCTGCTTGAGGCGGTGAGACACGAACTGCCCAAGGTGTCCCTCAAGATGGTCGAGGGTATGACGGGACCGCTAGAGGAATGGATGGCGGCTGGACGCTTCAATCTGGCGGTTCTGTACCGCACAGCAGACAGTGTGGGGCGAATGACGGTGCTAGCGCGCGAAGACCTTTGTCTGGTGGTTCCGTCCGGCGAGCCACCGTTTGAAGATGCGATATCGCTGGTCGACCTGCATGAATTCCCCCTGGCGGTTCCCATGCGCAACAACAATGTCAGGCGTTCGGTGGCTGATGTCGTCGCACAACACGGTTGCGCGCTGGACGTCAGGTTTGAAGTGGACTCCCTCTCAACGATCATCAACATGGTCGTAGAGGGAAAAGCGCATTCTATTCTCGCCCCGTCTGCGGTTCAGAAAGAAGCCTCCCAAGGGCTGGTCCGGACTGTCAAGATCGTCGATCCGGTGATTACTCGGTCCGTGGTGCTCGCTGTAAATCCCAAAGATGAGCGTTCTGCGGCCGTTTCTGCGGTCTGCAAGCTCATTCCGAAGGTCGCCAGAAAATTGATTGAAATCCGGGACTGGGCGGCGGTGGCGCCTGAGGCGACCTGACAAACTAACCTGTAAAGCTGGGCATGATCTTTTGCGGCCATAAGGACCAGCCCGATCTGGATTCCAGATGGATTTCGGCAATATTCGATATTTGACCCGCCGCGACCATCGCGATGAAACTGGCTCAAGCGAGTTCAGCAGTTTCGATATCGAAACTGCGCTCGTATGCAAGAATTCAGTCAAGTGGAGCCCGTGATGTCCGACGCCAAGAGCTACGAGCTCTTCATTAATGGCAAATGGCGAGCCGGTGGTAGCCGAGCCACTTTGCCGGTGATCAACCCGGCGACGGAGAAGGTATTTGCCTCAGTGGCCTCGGCTACGGTTTCAGACTTGGATGAAGCTCTTGCCTCGGCAGAACGCAGCCGCAAGGCGTGGTCCTCACGACCCGCCAAAGAGCGTGGCGAGATCCTCGTCTCTGCCGCCAGCATTCTGGCAGAGAAAGCTGGCGCCGCAGCCAGGGACCTGTCGTCCGAACAGGGAAAGACGATTGCCGAAGCGACAGGAGAATACGCGCGCGCAGTCGAAACGCTGGAATGGAATGGCCGGCATGCCGATGAGTTGTCGGCCCCGATTCCGTTGGGCTCGAACAGGATGATAGCCCCCGAGCCGCTCGGTGTCGTCGCTGCATTTACGCCATGGAACTATCCGGCCGTTCTTATCGCCCGCAAGCTCGCCCCCGCGCTGGCGGCAGGCTGCCCGGTGATCCTCAAAGGGGCCGAGGAGACGCCAAGTGTGGCTGTCCATATCGTGGAATCTTTGCGTCAAGCAGGGATACCAGAAGGCGTGGTCAACCTGGTGTTCGGTGTTCCTGTGCATATATCGCGGCATCTGCTCAGTTCGCCAATTGTGAAAGTCTTGACGTTCACGGGGTCGACGGCTGTTGGAAAACAGCTAGCCACGCTGGCCGCGAATAATCTGCAGCGTTGCATCCTTGAGCTCGGTGGACATTCCCCGGTTATTGTGTGCGAAGATGCGGATCTGGCAAGGGCGATACCGGCTATTTCGGAATACAAATTCGAGTGCGCGGGCCAGAGCTGTAATGCGCCCAGCAGGATTCTTGTCGCCCGGTCCCGCTATGAGGAACTCCTGTTCCGGATGACGGAGGCGGTCCGAAGAATCAGGATCGGACCACCGGATGACCCTGCAACGCAAATGGGGCCAATGGCAAACGCGCGGCGAATAGAGGCCATGCAGCGCCTGACCAAGGATGCGGTAGAAGGCGGCGCCCGCATCGAGACCGGTGGCATCCCCCTTGACCGACCGGGGTTTTACTGGCCGCCAACCATCCTGACGGGCGTACCGAAGCAAGCGAGAGTGCTTCATGAAGAGCCGTTCGGACCGATTCTCACCGTGGCGCCTTTCGATACGATCGAAGAGGCGATCGAGGAAGCCAACGCCACCGAGTACGGTCTGGCCGCCTACTTGTTTACTGGCGCGGCCGATACGCAACAGAAGCTTATCAATGGTCTCTCTGCGGGCGCAGTTAGTGTGAATTACCTGAAAGGGGTTTCCGCGGATGCGCCTTATGGGGGCGTCAAGCAAAGCGGCTATGGATATGAAGGCGGCGAGCAGGGGGTGCGAAGCTTCCAGATTTTGAAAATGGTCAATGGCCTCGGTTCGTTTGGATAAAATCCGGTGGGAAACAGAACACGGACCATCGCAGGTCGCGACATCACAAGGAGCGTCGCCGACGCCCTTCAGTACATCTCGTACTATCATCCTCCAGATTATATCCGGTCTCTTTCTCACGCATACACGCGAGAACAGAGCCCGTCGGCGAAGAATGCCATAGGTCAGATTCTGCTGAACTCCCGCATGGCGGCCTTTGGGCGGCGCCCGATCTGTCAGGACACCGGACTTGTGGTTGTCTTCGCAAAGGTCGGCATGGATGCCCGCATTAAGTCAACAGCCAGTTTCGCTGATCTTGTGAATGAGGGCGTACGTCAAGCCTATCTCGATCCGGACAATCCCCTTCGGGCATCGATCGTTGCGGATCCCCTCGCTAGACGGGTCAACACCCGCGACAACACGCCGGCAGTTGTCCATGTCAACTTGGTGCAAGGTGACCAGATTGAGATCACTATCGCCGCAAAAGGCGGCGGGTCCGAGAACAAGGCACGTTTTACCACCCTTAATCCCAGCGCCTCCGTTTCCGACTGGGTGGTCAATACCGTTTCGACCCTGGGCAGCGGATGGTGTCCGCCTGGGCTGATCTCTGTTGGTATCGGTGGTAGCGCTGAAAAGGCGATGCTGCTGGCCAAGGAAGCCATGAACGAGCCCATCGATATGGCGGAACTAATCGCAAGGGGGGCGTCAAGCCCGGAAGAGGGACTGCGGATTGAGCTTTATGAGCGGATCAACGCGCTTGGCATCGGCGCCCAAGGGCTTGGTGGTCTGACGACAGTCGTTGACGTCAAGGTTGCGACCTATCCTACTCATGCGGCGTCCAAGCCTGTGGCGCTCATCCCGCAATGCGCCGCCAACCGGCACCTGAAGTTTACTTTGGACGGCTCTGGACCCATCAGGCTCCAGCCGCCCGATTTGCGCGAATGGCCCGACATCGGAGCCGACGAATTGAACCCAGCCGGCGTCCGGCGGGTCAATTTAGATACGCTGACGAAGGAAGAGACGGCATCGTGGCGCTGCGGTGAAACGCTCCTGCTGTCTGGAAAGATGCTGACGGGCCGTGAC
>NZ_RZOS01000109.1:3170-14531 GCF_004022605.1 Mesorhizobium sp. M4B.F.Ca.ET.089.01.1.1 | reverse complement strand
GCCGAACCGCTTGATGCGGTTCATCGAGGCCGACCGAACAGCGAAAGGCAAAAAATGTTCGCAGTCATCAAAACGGGCGGCAAGCAGTATCGCGTCGCCGCCAACGATCTCCTGAAGATCGAGAAACTCGAAGCCAAGGTCGGCGACATCGTCGAGATCGGCAATGTGCTGGCGCATGGCGAAGGCGAGAACGTCACCTTCGGCGCGCCGTTCGTCGATGGCGCTCTGGTCACGGCCGAAGTCGTCGAGCAGGGCAAGAACCGGACCGTCATCGCTTTCAAGAAGCGCCGCCGGCAGAATTCACGCCGCAAGATCGGCCACCGCCAGCTTCTGACCACCGTCAGGATCGCCGAGATCCTGCTGGGTGGCGCCAAGCCGTCAAAGAAGGCCGCCGCCAAGCCGGAGACCAAGGCAGAGGTTGCCGCCGAGGCGAAGGCCGAAGCCGCTCCGAAGGAGGCCAAGGCCAAGAAGGAAGCCGCTCCGAAGGCGGAAGCCGCTGCCGAGGCCGCCGCCGCGCCGCTGTTCAAGGCGCCGAAGGGCGAGCCGGACGACCTGACCGTGATCAAGGGCATCGGCCCGGTTGCCGCCAAGGATCTCAACGAGCAGGGCATCATCACCTTCGCCCAGCTCGCCAAGCTCTCCGACAAGGATGTCGCCAAGATCGACGAGCACATGCCGTTCAGCGCCGACCAGATCAAGGACTGGCGCGAGCAGGCCAAGGAGCTGGCGAAGAAGTAAGGCGCATCCGGCGAAACGATCGCCGGATCGGACTTGAAACGGAACGCGAACGCGTTCATAAGACCATTCAAACGCCCTCGAGGCGTATCGGAGTTAGTTAGATGGCACACAAGAAAGCTGGCGGTTCGTCGCGCAACGGTCGCGACTCGCACTCCAAGCGGCTCGGCGTGAAGAAGTTCGGCGGCGAAGCCGTGATTCCGGGCAACATCATCATTCGTCAACGCGGCACCTCGTGGCATCCGGGCACCAACGTAGGCATGGGCACGGACCACACCCTGTTTGCGCTCGAAGCCGGCGCAGTCGCCTTCAACAAAAAAGCCAACGGCCGAACCTACGTCTCGGTGAACCCGATTACCAAAGCAGCGGAATAGCCGGTTTCCGCACCACAACACCGGCACCCATCTCGGGAACCGGTGTCTGGCCAGGCCAGGAAAAGGATCAGGGGAGATGGGTTTCCATCTCCCCTTTTTCTTTGCCTGGAGGACTGAAAATGGTTGCCGAAGCGGAAGACACGGACGACGAAAGTTACGCGATAGACTGCCCGGTGCTGGCCACCGAGCGGCTGGTGATGCGCGCCCCGCGCGACAGCGATGTCGGGCAACTGGTGGCGCTCGCCGACAATCGTCACGTGGCCGAGATGCTGGCCCGCATGCCGCATCCCTATGGCGAGGCCGAGGCGCGCGCCTTCCTGGCCATGGCGTCGTCGCGCCGGGCGGGCATCGTCTACGCGCTGACGCTAGCCGGCACCGGCACCTTCGTCGGCTGCGCGGGCTTGAACACCACCGATCGCGGGCTGGAGCTCGGCTACTGGATCGGCGAACCCTACTGGAAGCGCGGCTATGCGACGGAGGCCGCGCACGCGCTGGTCGACCTCGCCTTCCAGAACACCTCGACCCAGGTGCTGCACGCCTCGACCCGGGTCATCAATCCGGCCTCGCGCCGGGTCATCCACAAGTGCGGCTTCCAGTATGCCGGCCAGGGCATGCTCAACTCGATCGTCGCCGGCCAGGTGCCGGTCGAGCGCTACCGGCTCGATCGCAAGACGTGGACCAGTCTGAGGAACTGGGTCCACTTCTAGGCATGTTGAAATTCAGGTGAGGCCGGCCTGCAAATGACCGTTTCCTGCGCTTCCGGTGCTCACGTACTTAAGTACGCTCCGCTCCGGTTCTCGGAAACGGTCATTTTCGACTCGGCCTGACCTGAATAGCAACACGCCTAGGCGCCGCGCCTCGAAGCTGAGATCAAAAGAACCGGTCAGCCCAATTCGACCCAGACCGGCAAATGGTCCGAACCCACCGCTTGCCGGTCGACCCACGAGCGCTTCAGCGACCTGGCGAGCGAGGCGCTGGTGAAGATGTAGTCGATGCGCTTGTGGCGGCTCGCATCGTCGGGCCGTTTCGGGTCGACCCAGGTGGCGAGATCCGGGACGCCGAGGCGCTCGGCGACGTCGACGGCGAGGTCGGCGGTCAAGGGCATGCCGAATTCGTGGTCCGGGCGGCCGGCAAGCTCGGCATATTCCGCCGAGCCGGGCAGCATGTTGAAGTCGCCCATGACGATGAAGGCTTCTGGGTAGGGCAGGTCCGGCAGGCCGATCTCGGGAATGCCGGAAAGGCCGCCGCCCTCCAGCGCATAGTTCAGGAGGCGCTGGCGCAGGAAGCGGATCTGGCTCTGGCGTTCTACGGGGCTGCGATGATCGAGATGGGTGGAGTAGAAACGGATGAAGCCGAGCGGCGTCTCGATCAGCGCCTCGAGCGCGCCGCGCTGGAAGTTCATCGCCTCCAGGCTGCGGCTGCGCGGCAGAAGCAGGTTGCGCGACAGATGAATGGGTGTCTTCGACAGCACCATGTTGCCGAGCTGGAAGGTGGTCGTGATGGCGCGGCCGGCCTCCAGGCGCGAGGAGATGTTGACCTCGAAATTGCTGCCATAGGCGGCAAAATAGTCGGGCAGCGCCTCGCCGAGCTCGGCCACCATGTCGCGGTTGTTGTTCCTGGGGTTGTTGCGGGTGACCTCCTGCAAGGCGATCACGTCGGCGCCGCGCACGGCATCGGCGATGCGGGAAACATCGTAACGGCCGTCGAGACCTATGCCGTACTGGATGTTGTAGGTGACAAGCTTCATTCCCGCGCCCCTCCAGCTCCGCCCGCCAACAGTGCTACCGCGTCCCTGGCAAAAGGGCATCCGGCGCTTTAGTCGCAAATCGCCTCGCCCTTCGCCCCGCTTGATTGGACCGGGTCTGCGTTTCCCGGAAACGGCGACCCGCTCTATCTCGTTCTTCCTACGCAATTCCGGACGGAAAACCGCTCACACTTTTCCTGGAATTGCTTTAGAGCAATCCCGCAAGCGCAATAGCAGAAACCCGAAGATCCGATGAAATTTCTCGACCAGGCAAAGGTTTATATACGCTCCGGCGACGGGGGCGCCGGCTCGGTGTCGTTCCGCCGCGAGAAATTCATCGAGTTCGGCGGGCCGGATGGCGGCGATGGCGGCCGCGGCGGCGATGTCTGGGCGGAGGCGGTCGACGGGCTGAACACGCTGATCGACTATCGCTACCAGCAGCATTTCAAGGCCAAGACCGGCATGCACGGCATGGGCCGCAACATGACCGGCGGCAAGGGCGCCGACGTCACGCTGAAGGTGCCGGTCGGAACCCAGATCTTTGCCGAGGACAATGAGACGCTGATCTGCGACATCACCGTCGTCGGCCAGCGCTTCCTGCTCGCCAAGGGCGGCAATGGCGGCTTCGGCAACCAGCATTTCAAGACCTCGACCAACCAGGCGCCGCGCCGCGCCAATCCCGGCCTGCCGGGCGAGGAGCTCAGCATCTGGCTGCGGCTGAAACTGATCGCCGACGCCGGCCTGGTCGGCCTGCCCAATGCCGGCAAGTCGACGTTCCTAGCGGCTGTCACCGCGGCCAAGCCGAAGATTGCCGACTACCCCTTCACCACGCTCTATCCCGGCCTCGGCGTCGCCCGCATCGACGGTCGCGAATTCGTCATCGCCGACATCCCCGGGCTGATCGAGGGCGCGCATGAGGGCGTGGGCATTGGCGACCGCTTCCTCGGCCATGTCGAGCGCACGCGCGTGCTGCTGCATCTCGTCTCCGCCCAGGAAGAGAATCCCGGCAAGGCCTACAAGACCGTGCGCGCCGAGCTCGAGGCCTATGGCCATGGGCTGGCCGAGAAGGTCGAGATCGTGGCGCTCAGCCAGATCGACATCCTCGACGCCGAGGCGCGCAAGAAGAAGACAGCGTCGCTGAAGCGCGCCGCCGGCCGCGCGCCGCTGCTGTTGTCGGCCGTCACCGGCGAAGGCGTGGAAGCGGTGCAGCGCGCGCTGATGGCTGTCGTGGCCGAGGCCCGCGACGCCGTTCCCGCGCCCGTCGACACGCGCTGGCAGTGACCATGCAATCGCTGAAGAAATACCGGCGCATCACCGTCAAGATCGGCTCGGCGCTGCTCGTCGACCGCGGCACTGGGCTGAAGCGCGACTGGCTGGATTCGCTCGCCGACGACATCGCCGGGCTCGCCCATGGCGGCGCCGAGGTGCTCGTCGTCTCGTCGGGCGCGATCGCGCTCGGCCGCACGATCCTTGGCCTGGGAAAGAGAGCGCTGAAGCTTGAGGAGAGCCAGGCGGCGGCGGCCGTCGGCCAGATCGCGCTGGCCGGCGCCTGGTCGGACGCGCTCGGCAAGGGCGGGCTGAAGTCCGGCCAGATCCTGCTCACGCTCGGCGACACCGAGGAGCGGCGGCGCTATCTCAATGCGCGCGCCACGATCTCGACCTTGCTCAAGATGAAGGCGGTGCCGGTCATCAACGAGAACGATACGGTGGCGACCTCGGAAATCCGCTACGGCGACAACGACCGCCTGGCGGCGCGTGTGGCGACGATGATGGGCGCCGACCTCCTGGTGCTGCTCTCCGACATCGATGGGCTCTACACGGCGCCACCGGCCAGGGACCCGCAAGCGAAATTCATCCCGGTGGTCGACCGCATCACCCCCGACATCGAGGCGATGGCGGGTGCGGCCGCCTCCGAGCTGTCGCGCGGCGGCATGCGGACAAAACTCGACGCCGGCAAGATCGCCAATGCGGCCGGCACCGCCATGGTCATCACGTCGGGCACCAGGCTGTCGCCGCTGATGGCGATCGAACGCGGCGAACGGGCCACTTTCTTCAAGCCGAGCGCCAATCCGGTGAAGGGCTACAAGACCTGGATCGCCGGGCAGCTCGAACCGGCGGGGCGGCTCACCGTCGATGCCGGCGCCATCGGCGCGCTGCTATCGGGCAAGTCGCTGCTGCCGGCGGGCGTCAAGCTGGTCAGCGGCAATTTTTCGCGCGGCGATACGGTGGCGATCCTATCGCCCGAGGGCCGCGAGATCGCGCGCGGCCTGGTTGCCTACGATGCCGCCGATGCCGTAAGGATCGCAGGCCTGAAGACGGCCGAGATCGAAACCGTGCTCGGCTACGAGGCGCGCTCGGCGATGATCCACCGCGACGACCTTGTGGTGAGCCATTCGAGTGATCAAGTATTGGCCGTTGATCAAGTATTGGCCGGCCGAAGCGGAGGATGAGCCATGCTGAAGCTGCATGAGAAATCCCGAGACGACACTGCGGCGCTGATGGCCGATATCGGCCGCCAGGCGCGCGCCGCAGCCCGACCGCTGGCCATTGCCACCACCGCCGCCAAGAACGCCGCGCTTGTCGCCATGGCCGAAGCCATTCTTCGCAACGAGCAGGCGATTCTCGACGCCAACGCCATCGATGTCTCGAATGGCGAGGAATCCGGCCTTTCCGGTTCCTTCATGGACCGGTTGAAACTGACACCGTCGCGCATCGAGGCGATGGCCGACGGCATTCGCGAGATCGCCGCGCTAAAGGATCCGGTCGGCGACGTGATCGCAGAATGGGACCGGCCGAACGGACTCCATATCGAGCGCGTGCGCACGCCGCTCGGCGTCGTCGGCGTCATCTATGAGAGCCGGCCAAATGTGACGGCCGATGCCGGCGCGCTCTGCCTGAAGGCCGGCAATCCGGTGATCCTGCGCGGCGGCTCGGATTCGCTCAACTCGTCCGCGGCGATCCATGCCTGCCTGGTCGAGGGGCTGAAGGCGGCCGGCCTGCCGCAGGATGCGATCCAGCTGGTGCCGACCACCGACCGCGCCGCCGTCGGCGAGATGCTGAAAGGCCTCGGCGGCAATCTCGACGTGATCATTCCGCGCGGCGGCCGCAGCCTGGTCGAGCGTGTGCAGAGCGAGGCGCGGGTGCCGGTCTTTGCCCATCTCGAAGGCATCTGCCATGTCTATGTCGACCGCTCTGCCGGTCTCGACATGGCGGTGAAGATCGCCGTTAACGCCAAGATGCGGCGCACCGGCGTCTGCGGCGCGGCCGAGACGCTGCTGGTCGACCGTGCTGCGGCGGGAACGCATCTGGTGCCGATTCTCGAGGCGCTGCGCGCGGCGGGATGCGAAATCCATGCCGATACCGAGGTGCTGAAGGCGTTCTCCGAGGCCAGTCCTGCGACCGATGCCGACTGGGTGACCGAGTATCTCGACGCCATTATCGCGGTGAAGCTGGTCGATGGCGTCACCGGCGCGATCGAGCATATCGAGCGCTTCTCCTCGCACCATACGGAGGCGATCCTGGCCGAGGACGCTGAAGCGGTGGAGCGCTTCTTCAACGAGATCGATTCGGCGATCCTGTTGCACAACGCCTCGACGCAATTTGCCGATGGCGGCGAGTTCGGCATGGGCGCCGAGATCGGCATCGCCACCGGCAAGATGCATGCGCGCGGACCGGTCGGCGTCGAGCAGCTGACCTCGTTCAAATACCGCGTGCGCGGGTCGGGACAGGTGAGGCCTTGATGCTATTTGCCGCTAGAGGTTGAAGCTTGCGCCCAGGGCCCCCTCTCTGGCCTGCCGGCCATCTCCCCCTCAAGGGGGGAGATCAACTTGCGCATAGGGCTTCGCCAATCGCCTACGTCATAAGATTTGCGCCTGCGGACGAGCTGCCGATCTCCCCCCTTGAGGGGGAGATGCCCGGCAGGGCAGAGAGGGGGGCCTAGCACCGTGCTCTCGTCCCCCCAGCCCGCCGTCCCCGCGCACTATCTGCGCATGCCGCATGCCGGCAAGGGCGTTGCCGTCGGCCTGTTCGGCGGCTCGTTCAATCCGCCGCATGCCGGCCACGCGCTGGTCGCCGAGATCGCGCTGAGAAGGCTGGCGCTCGACCAGCTGTGGTGGATGGTGACGCCGGGCAATCCGCTGAAGAGCACGCGCGAGCTGGCGCCGCTGGCCGAGCGGTTGCAGCTGTCCGAGCAGATCGCAAAAAATCCGAAGATCAAGGTCAGCGCTTTCGAGGCCGCTCAACACATCCGTTTCACCGCCGACACGCTGGCGCTGGTCAAGGCGCGCAATCCCGGCGTCGACTTCGTCTGGATCATGGGCGCCGATTCGCTTCGCGATTTCCATCGCTGGCAGCGTTGGCGCCAGATCGTCATGACCTTCCCCATCGCCGTCATCGACCGCCCGGGCGCGACGCTGTCGTTCCTCTCCTCGGTGGTCGCCAAGACCTTCGACTACGCCCGCGTCGACGAGGGTGACGCGCCGCGGCTTGCCCGTATGAAGGCGCCGGCCTGGACCTTCATCCACGGCCCGCGCTCGTCGCTGTCGTCGAGCGCCATCCGCAAGGCGGCAAGGAGCTGAAACGTCCCTTCTCCCCAGAAGGGGAAAGTTCGGCCATGTCGCTTTTGCGGCGGCCTTTCCCCTGTAGGTCGGCGATGCTGCGTGAATGCTGGAGAAGAACCGCACCCCCATCGAGCCAGATGACGGCAGGCAGCCGGCGCCGCTGATCGCCATTGCCAGCGTCGTGGCGTCGATGGCGCTGATCGCGATCGGCAACGGGCTGATGTTCGCCTTCATCCCGGTGCGGCTCGGCGCCGACGGCTTCGATCCGACCTGGGCCGGGCTGATCGTCACCGGGCTTTCGGCCGGTGGGCTCGCCGGCTGCATCCTGACCGGGCCTCTCGTCCGGAGAGTTGGTCACGCCCGCGCGTTCATGGTGCTTTCGGCGCTGATCGCGCTCTCCAACGCGGCGATCGGCGCTGGCCCGATCCCGCTTATCTGGATCGCGGCGCGCGCGCTTTACGGCTTTGCCATTTGCGGTCTGTTCATCGTCGCCCAGAGCTGGCTGAACGATGCCGTCCCCAATGCCATACGCGGCCGCGTCATGGCGGTGTTCTACGTCGCCTATGTCGCCGGCCTCGGCGTCGGCTATGCGACGCTCGCCGCCATCGACATCCGCACCGCGGCAGCGCCGCTGATCGGCATTACCTGCACGGCGCTGTCGATCCTGCCGGTCGGCATGACCCGGCTGGCGCAGCCGCCGCCGCCGCAGGCGGCCTCGGTGGCGCTCGGCCGCGCCTGGCGGATCTCGCCGGTCGGGGTGGCGGGCATGTTCGCCGTCGGCGGCCTGTCGATGATCATTTCCGGTTTCGCCCCGATCCATGCCACCGCCAAGGGCTACAGCCAGGCGGATGTGGCGCTGCTGTTGTCGGCCATGCCGGTCGGCACGCTGATCCTGCAGATACCGCTCGGCTGGATCTCGGACCGAACCGACCGGCGCTATGTGCTGATTGGCGCGGCACTGCTTGCCCTCGTTGCCAGCCTGCTCGCCATCGCCTTTGACGGCGGCGCGCTGGCCGTCCTGCTCGTGGTCTATCTGATCTGGGATGGCGCGTCGGAATCGATCTATTCGCTGTCCAGCGCGCATGCCGCCGATCGCGCCGGCAAGGACGATCTGCTCGCCCTGTCGAGCTCGATGCTGTTTGCATGGTCGCTGGCGGGGTTTGTGGTGCCGGGCATCGTGACAGGGCTTTCCGCGGTCTATGGCACCGGGACGTTCATCTATGTCGGCATCGTCATCGCCTCGGCGTTTTGCCTGTTCGTGTCGTGGCGGGTGCTGGCGGCACGGCCGGTACCAGCCACCGCGACAGGCAGCTTCGCGCCGATGTGCGCGCAGGCGCCGCTGCCGGTGGAGCTTGCCTTCGCGCCGGACGAGCAGCCTCGCCCCGGCAATTGAGGCGCGTTGTCGACAGCTTGCGCTACTGCCTGGTTGAGGGCGGTTCCTGGTGCGATGCCTCCGGCGGCGGCACCGGGACGGAAATGCCTTCGGTGTCGAAGGCCTGCTTGGCGCGTTTGGTGAGATCGATCTGGGTGGCGAAGAAATCGGCGGACGAAGTCCAGTAGCGCAGGCTGATGGCGACGCCGCTGTCGCCGACCGTGGCGACGAAGGCGATTGGCGCCGGCTCGCGCCTGACGCGCCGCTCGGTGGCGGCGACGGCGAGCATCGTCTTTTGCGCGAGGTCGATGTCGTTCCAGGAGCCGATGGTCAGTGTGACGTCGCCGCGGCGGACGCCGTTGCGCGTGTAGTTGCGCACCGGCTGGTTCCACAGCGTCGAATTGGGCGCCAGCACATAGACGCCGTCGACCGTCCGCAGCCGGGTCGCGAACAGGCCGATCTCCTCGATGGTGCCGGAAATGGGCCCGACCTCGACATACTCGCCGATGCGAAACGGTCTCAGCGCAAGCAGCATGATGCCGGCGGCGATGTTCTGCAGCGTGCCCTGCAGCGCCAGGCCGATGGCGAGGCCGATGGCGCCGATGGCGGCGATGATCGAGGCGGTCTGCACGCCGAACTGGCCGAGCACCATGATGACGACGAGGATCAGGATGGCGTAGCGCACGATCTTCGAGAAGAAATGGCGAAGCGTCGCGTCGAAGCCGTGGATGTGACCGAGGCCGGCGAAGATCGAGCGCTCGGCAAGGCCGGCGACGAGATAGCCGACGACCAGCAATATGACGGCGCCGACGGCCGAGAAGGAGTAGGAGACGATCAGGCTGCTGAGTTGCGCGAGGCCAGCCTGCACGGAGAGGAGCGTGTCCTGGGGATCGATCGGCATTGTGGGAAATCCGGTTGGTGGGCGAGCCGATAACCCATGTGGACGCCATGGGTTCCCGACTTTTTTCCCGCTTTGCGGAACCAAGCGGAGGGGGTCGCGTCGGCGAGCGCGGAGCCACCGTCTTGAAACTGCAACGGAACTCTGCCTATCTAAGTGGTGTCACCTGATTTGACGGGTGATTTGGTTGTTCTTGCTGCGAAAGGAAAGACACTGAGAACAGCACTGCGGAAGAAGGCCGACATCGTGCCTTCGCCGGCCGGGATCAGCGGAAATGACGCCGTGTCCCGCGCCATCAAGACAGTCCTTGCCAGTCTGGAAGACTCCAAGGCCGAAAACATCGTCTCAATCGACATCCAGGGGAAATCGAGCCTCGGCGACTACATGGTCGTAGCGTCGGGCCGATCGCACCGTCATGTCTCGGCTGTCGCCGATCATCTCCTCAAGGCGCTCAAGGATGCCGGCCTCGGCATGGCGCGCGTCGAGGGGCTGGCCAGCGCCGACTGGGTCCTGATCGATTCGGGCGACATCATCGTCCATGTCTTCCGTCCCGAAGTCCGCGAATTCTACAATCTCGAAAAGATGTGGCAGGCGCCGGACCTCGAGGAAGAGACCCTTCACTGAGCCGTAACCGTTGGGGTGCGTGTCCCCGAATCCCTGGGTGACATGCACTAGCGGCTCTTCGAGGCAAGGATGAAGATCACCGTTCATGCCGTGGGCCGGATGAAAGCCGGCCCCGAGAGAGAACTCGCCGACCGCTATTTCGAGCGCTTCGCTAGGAGCGGCCCGGCGGTGGGGCTGGAATATGCCGGCCTCGTCGAGATTGCCGAAGGCCGCGCCCAGACCGCCAACGAGCGCCGGCGCGAGGAAGGCCAGAAGCTGCAGACGATGCTGCAGCAAGGCACGGCGCTGATCCTGCTCGACGAGCGCGGCAGGAGCTTCTCCTCCGAGGAATTCGCCGGCCGCCTCGGCCTGCTGCGCGACAGCGGCCGCAAGGCGCTGGTGATCGCCATCGGCGGCGCCGACGGCCACGACCAGTCGCTGCGCGACCAGGCCGATCTGGTGGTCTCGTTCGGCGCGCTGACCTGGCCGCATCAGCTGGTGCGGGTGATGCTGGGCGAGCAGCTCTACCGGGCCGCGACGATTCTTGCTGGACACCCCTACCATCGCTCCTGATGTCGCGGCCAAAGGACACGCCAGGGTCAGCACGCTCGGCCCAAGCTTTCCGGCGGCCGGATCGGCGTCATGAGCATCCTGCATGATCGGATGGACGTGCCTGTACGCCTGGCCGAGGACCTGAGGACCCTGGAAGCGCGATCGGAAGACACGCAGTTCTCCGAATTTCCGCCTCAATGGCCCGACATCACGGTAGTTGTGGGTTCTCCATCATGGTTGATGGTTCGTTAACGAAGCGGCGGATAGAGTCTGGGCCTGATGTCTGAAGGCTGGAATTCGAGAACGCGCGCCTGGCGCAGCCGCTGCGGCCTGACATTTGTCGCCGCGCTGATTGCGTTCCGTCCGGCCCTGGCGGCGGAAAACACCCTTGATCCAGCGCCCGATCCCGACCGGAGCCGGGCCGAATACGAACAGGTCTCGAAGGAAATCACGCTCTCGTCCGAGCGGCTGGCCAAGCTCGCCGCCGACATTGCGGCGGTCAAGAAGGATCATGCCTCGATCAC
>NZ_RZOS01000109.1:0-3160 GCF_004022605.1 Mesorhizobium sp. M4B.F.Ca.ET.089.01.1.1 | reverse complement strand
GCGGCGTTGATCCAGTCGGCGATGACCGAGCAGAAGCTCGGCCAGGACATCGAGGACATCGGCGCCAAGCTGGAAGGCCTGAAAGCGGAAGAGCAGAAGATCCGCGCCTCGCTGGCGGCGCGGCGCGACGTGCTGGCCGAAGTGCTGGGCGCGTTGCAGCGCATGGGCCTCAATCCGCCGCCGGCGATCCTGGTCAAGCCGGAGGACGCGCTGTCGTCGGTGCGCAGCGCCATCCTGCTCGGCGCGGTGGTGCCGGAATTGCGCCAGCAGACCGAGGTGCTGCTCGCCGACCTCAAGGAACAGACGCGGGTGACGACCTCGATCGAGGCGGAGCGGGCCAGGCTGACGACGGCGGTCGGCGAACAGGCGGCGGAAAAGAAGCGGCTGAGCATGCTGCTGGAGGCCAAGCAGAAGCTTCAGGCCGACACCGAGACGGAGATCGCCGCCGAGAAGCAGCGCTCACAGGTACTGGCGGCCAGGGCGGGCAGCCTCAAGGATCTGATCGCCTCGCTGGAGGCCGACAAGGCGCGCAGGGCGACAGACCAGGCCAAGGCGGCCGAGCGCAAATCGGCCGATGGCGACCAGGCTCCGGGAGGAGACGGCAAGACGCCGGCGCCGGCGGAATTGGCCGCGCTGCCGGTGCCGGAAGGCAACCGGCTCACGGCCGCGGCACCGTTCTCGGCGCTGCAGGGACAGATCGCGCTGCCGGTGACCGGCAAGATCAAGCGGCGCTTCGGCGCCGATGACGGTAACGGCGCGGTGATGCAAGGGGACATGGTTGCGACACAATCGGGAGCCATCGTCACCGCGCCGGCGGATGGAAATGTGCTTTATGCGGGGCCGTTTCGCTCTTATGGTCAACTCTTGATCCTCAATGCCGGCGACGGGTATCATGTCGTCTTGGCTGGGATGAGCAGAATCAGTGTCGCGACTGGCCAGTCGGTGCTCGCAGGAGAACCGGTCGGCGCGATGGGAGAGGCCCGGGTGGCGAGCACCTCGGCCTCGCAGAATGGAAATGCCACGCCGGAGCTCTATGTCGAGTTCCGCAAGGATGGAAAACCCGTCGATCCGACCCCATGGTGGGCGGACCGTTTTTCTGGAAGGACGTGAAATGATGCGGAAACTTTCGCTTCTGTTCGCCGGCGCGCTGATGGGCGCGTCAGCGATGAGCCTGGTCTACGGCGCGCCAGGCTCGACGGCGAACGCTGCGGGCTCCGAGACCTACAAGCAACTGGCGATCTTCGGCGACATTTTCGAGCGCGTGCGGGCGCAATATGTGACGCCGCCGGACGACAAGTCGCTGGTCGAGAACGCCATCAACGGCATGCTGGCCTCGCTCGATCCGCACTCGTCCTACATGAACGCCGAGCAGGCGCAGGACATGCGCGTGCAGACCAAGGGCGAGTTCGGCGGCCTCGGCATCGAGGTCACCATGGAGAACGACCTGGTCAAGGTGATCACGCCGATCGACGACACGCCGGCCGCCAAGGCGGGCGTGCTGGCCGGCGACTACATCGCCAAGATCGACGGCGAGGAAGTGCGCGGCCTGACCCTCAACGACGCCGTCGAGAAGATGCGCGGACCGGTCAACACGCCGATCAAGCTGACCATCCTGCGCCAGGGCGCCGACAAGCCGATCGAGCTGACGGTGGTGCGCGACATCATCAAGGTCAAGGCGGTCAAGTTCCGCGTCGAGAACGACGTCGGCTACATGAAGATCACCTCGTTCACCGAGAAGACCTACGACGATCTCGAGAACGCCATCGACACCATCAAGAAGCAGGTGCCGGCCGACAAGCTCAAGGGCTATGTGCTCGACCTGCGCCTCAATCCGGGCGGCCTGCTCGACCAGGCGGTGAGCGTGTCGGATGCCTTCCTCGACCGCGGCGAGATCGTCTCGACGCGCGGCCGCGATCCGAAGGACGTCACCCGCTTCGACGCGAGGGCGGGCGACGACATCGGCGGCAAGCCGCTGATCGTGCTGGTCAATGGCGGTTCAGCGAGCGCGTCGGAAATCGTCGCCGGCGCGCTGCAGGACCTGCGCCGCGCCACCGTGGTCGGCACCCAGTCCTTCGGCAAGGGTTCGGTGCAGACCATCATCCCGCTCGGCGAGAACGGTGCGCTCAGGCTGACGACGGCGCTCTATTACACGCCGTCCGGCAAGTCGATCCAGGGCAAGGGCATCACGCCCGACATCAAGGTCGAGCAGCCGCTGCCGGCGGATCTGCAGGGCCGGGACCTGACGCGCGGCGAATCGGACCTCAAGGGCCATATCAAGGGCGCCGACGAGAGCTCGACCGGCTCCGGCTCGGCCGCCTATGTGCCGCCGGATCCGAAGGACGACCTGCAGTTGATCTATGCCGAGCAGTTGCTGCGCGGCCAGAAGACCGATCCGGCGTTCCCGCCGAATCCGCAGAAGGCCGTGCTCAACCAGTAAGGATTCGGCGGACCAGGCCAAGAGGTCTGGCCGCCTGATCGAAGCAATGCGATGCTGCCGGGACCGCGAGGTTCCGGCAGTTTGATTCGGGGGGGCGCGGCCGGCGCGCCGCGCCCGAGGCATGGCAGGCGCCGAGGAGACTTGGATTGGCGTGGCGTTCCGGGAGGTGAGCCCACCTGCCGGTCCCAACGCTTCGGGGTTGCGGCTTGGTGGACATCGGCAAGGATATAGAACGACCGCTCGGGCAGGCCCCCAGGCCGCAGCGCGTTGCCTCGCGCGGCATCAGCACCGGCGCGGTCGCGGCGACGCTCGCTGTGCTTGCGGTGATCGGCGTCTCCGGCGCCATCGCCTTGCGCGAAAAACCGTTCCGCAAGCCGCAAGAGGTCGCGGTGTCGACGCCGAAGGTGGCGCCGGCCCCGGCCACGACGCCTGCCCCGGCACCCGCCGCGGAGGCGGCGACGGCGGCACCCAAGGTCGAAACGCCCAAGGCCGGCGGACCGCAGATCATCCATGTCCAGACCGAGGAAGGCGACGGCCCGCCCAAGGCGGCCATCGTCATCCGCGATCCGTCCGCGATCGGCCAGAACCTGAAGGTCGCGCATATCCCCGACAAGGCGTTGATCGAAGCCAGCGACACCGGCCCGCTGCCGGTCCGCGCCGCCGACGGCAGGCGGCCGTTCGACGTCTATGCGCGGCCATGGTCGGGATCGCGGGGCGCGCGCG
>NZ_RZOS01001099.1:0-712 GCF_004022605.1 Mesorhizobium sp. M4B.F.Ca.ET.089.01.1.1 | reverse complement strand
CTCCAGGGCATTCAGGGCCGAGATGATCGTGAAATTTATGGTGAGGTAAATCGCGCCCGCAGCCACGAAAACTTCGACGGCGCGATAAGTCTGAGAAATCAACCCCTGGGCTATGCCTGTCACTTCCATCAGGGTGACGATCGATGCCAGCGACGTACCCTTCACCATGAGGATGATCTCGTTGCTGTAGCTTGGAATGGCTTGGCGCAGCGCCAAAGGCAGAACGACGAGGCGCAGTGTCTGGATCCGTGTCATCCCGAAAGCGGAAGCGGCCTCGACAAGACCGCGCGGCACGCCTTGTATTGCGCCCCGCAGGATCTCGCTGCCATAGGCTGCGGTATTGAGACTGAGTGCGATGATGGCGCACCAATAGGGCTCGCGAAACAGCCACCAGAGCCCAACAGCCTGAAGCGTGGGACGGAACTGGCCGAGGCCGTAATAGATGAGGAATATCTGGACGAGCAATGGCGTGCCGCGAAAGACGGCGACGAAGGCGCGTATCGGCCAGACCAGCATCCGATGGTTTCCCTGCTGCGCCAGTGCGAGCAACAGGGCCAAGGCAAAGCCTATTGCGATCGACAGCCCAGCAAGCTGCAAGGTCAGCGGCAAGCCGGAGAGCAGGGTTGGAATGATCTCGACAAAGAAATGCAGGTCGATCATGCGTGGACCATGCCTCGCCACGCTCGTGTCTCGCCGTAGCGGAAGACCGATC
>NZ_RZOS01001098.1:0-712 GCF_004022605.1 Mesorhizobium sp. M4B.F.Ca.ET.089.01.1.1 | reverse complement strand
CTCCATGACGAAGAACTTCACCGGCTTGCGCTGATTGAGCGACTTTAGAAGTCGGGCATATGCCAACGGCAGAGAATGGCGCGGATCGGCCTCGAGATAGACGGTATTGGCGCGGCTGAAGCTTTGGCACGGGGGCCCGCCAATGATGCCCTCCGGCTCGAAGGTGATTTGGTGCAGCCGATCGAGATCATTGAGACTCAGCTTCGAGACATCCCCTACGTGGCCCCGTTCAGCGCCCTCGCGGTTGTGATTGTAGGAGGCGATGCTGTCGGTACGGAGGTCGAAAGCCAATCCGATTTCGTAGCCTGCGGCCTCGAATCCTAGGTCGAGTCCACCTGCCCCGCAGAAGAGGCTGAGTAGCATACAATGCCTCCTCGGAATTGGCAGTGATCGTCAACAGGACCCCCGCGCGCAAGCACGCGCCGACATTGTCAGTCATCGCTCATTGCAACCAGAAAGTCGAGGACAAAAGCGCTAACAGTGCTGGCATACGCACAACTGGATTCAGGCTGAGAGGCTAACAATCGCTTCCGATTGAACCGCGGATGCGTAACCGTCAATTCGCAATTTTCATTTGAAAATGCATGCAGTATGGGAGCAATGATTGAGCCATGGGAAATGACCGACTTGGGATGAGAGCTGCGACAGGCTCTGCCTTCAACCGAGATTCCGGTTATCCGGAAAGCAGGAAACAGCGGTTGACTTCGAAGAC
>NZ_RZOS01001097.1:0-713 GCF_004022605.1 Mesorhizobium sp. M4B.F.Ca.ET.089.01.1.1 | reverse complement strand
GGCCGATGTCGACGCCCTTCTGGAGGATGCCGTAGAGGTTGTCCAGCGCGCGGCGCGCCTGCTCGGCGGCCGAGGCCGAGCCCTTGATCGTTAGCTGGTTGCCGCGCGAGCGGATGTCGACGCCGAGCTTCTGCTCGAGCCGCGCCAGGTTCTCGTCGAACTGGCCATACAGGGCGCTGGCAAGCTTGTTGTTGTCGAAGGTCAGAACGATGTGCGCCATGTCGGAAGCCCCGGATGCCTGGTTCGGGGGCAGGTTCTTCAGTTCAGCAGCGCTCAACCGTCTCTCCTCATCTGCCGAGGCTTGTGGCTATGCATGTCGTTGTCCCAAAACCGCGGGCACAATCTAGCGACATGCATCAGGCCAACTCGGCGAACAGGCTATTGTAGCCCGTCCTTGTGATTCGTACCTCGATAATGTCACCGATTTCACCGGCCTTTTCATCAACAATAACGGGCTGCAGCCAGGGCGAACGGCCGACCTTCTGGCCAGCCTGGCGGCCCGGCTTCTCGATCAGCGTGCCGATGGTCCTGCCGACGAGGCTGGCGCCGAAATCCTGCTGCTGCTTCAGGAGCAGGGCCTGCAGGCGCTGCAGGCGATCGTCCTTGACGGCTTCCGGCACGTGATCGGGCATTTCGGCGCCAGGCGTGCCCGGACGCGGCGAATATTTGAACGAGAAGGCCGAGGCATAGTGGACCTCGCGCACCAGCTGCAT
>NZ_RZOS01001096.1:0-713 GCF_004022605.1 Mesorhizobium sp. M4B.F.Ca.ET.089.01.1.1 | reverse complement strand
CATCGATGCCGGTGCCCTGGTTTCAAAGCGACCCCCAACAACCTTCGGCAATATATGTCAGTGACGCGGATGTTTATGCATCTGCTTGAACAGCGAGGTTTGGTTCCCTCTAAAAACCGGAACGATATTTCACAGTATATAGGCCATTATGCCTCTGCACTTTCGGCAAAAGGCTACACTCCCAAGACTGTGAAGCACATGGTTTTCAATGCACGGCATTTTGCTTACTGGACCGGCAACGATGGCGGTTGGGATGATGTAAATCGTCATACCATTGAACAGTTCGCTCTACACGATTGCTCATGTCCACGTGCCAAGAGCGGCCCCCTAATGCATGGCACTGTGGCGACTCGCCGCCGGGATGCTGCCAAGTTCCTCAGATATCTCGTTGGCCAAGGCGTCATCGCTTCGCCACCGCAACAACCCGTGCTCGATGAGAGGCTGGCAGCTTATTGCCATTGGTTGGCTACGGCTAGGGCGCTTTCCCCCAGAGGCATCGAAGAGAAGCTAAGGGAGGTGAAGCGGTGGTACACTAAAATCTGTGGCGAGGAAGTAACGTGCTCGACTGAGGTACTGCGTTCGATCCTGTTCGACCAGGCACACCGCTCGACTGGATCAATCGGTCGAACGATGAGCACTCTGCGATCATTCGTCCGGTTTTTGATCGCCAAAGGTGAGTGCTCGCCCGATCGACTTGCCGCACTCAATGTGGG
>NZ_RZOS01001095.1:0-714 GCF_004022605.1 Mesorhizobium sp. M4B.F.Ca.ET.089.01.1.1 | reverse complement strand
GCATTAATATCGCCACCCGGAGCCGCGAGGCACCACTCTGCTGTGGCTCCGCATCTATTGCTATAGCTGGCAATCTTGCCATCCTTGCCGACAGCAACGACTGTTATCAGCGAGCCTGCCAGATCCGAGAAGTCGAGCTTCGAGACATCAGACCCGCTCACTATCTTGTATGTATTTGGGTTATTGAAATCGAAACCTTTGTTTGTTTGATCGTTTGTGTCGATGAACTTATAAAGATTTCCATCTTTGGTATTTTCTGGCGTTATTAACGGCAACGTGCCGATGCCGCTGGGAATCGCCGAAGCAGCGCCGGGTTGGTCGTCGGTACTGGCATCATTACCGGCGGCGAAGACGAGCACGATGTCCGCCTTAGCCGCCTTCTTCAACGTATTGTAGGTATCGACGAGATTGCTCGGATCATCATAGATGGCCTGATAGTCGAGAATCTCATAGTTTTTATTATCGATGGCATATCCCTTGCCATCGAGTTTCAGTTGGCCGTTCTCGTCCTTGAGATACCGCCCCAGCAACAGGCCTGGCCCGTAGCTCCCATTGAGCACGCCAGCTCCCGCACCAATCGCGTATTCGATCGCTTCATTGGTCGGGTCCATCTCGGGATCATCTGGGTCGCCGATATCCACTGCTCGAAGGGGCAATACTGTCGATTCATAGGCCACGCCCTGCATGCCCGTGCCGTCGCGCGCGGCGCCGATT
>NZ_RZOS01001094.1:0-715 GCF_004022605.1 Mesorhizobium sp. M4B.F.Ca.ET.089.01.1.1 | reverse complement strand
ATCATGCACAACGGCCAGGCGCCGTTCTCCTCGTCGCTGACCTTTCCCTTCGCCAAGGAATTTATCATCAACCTCGGCTGGTTCTTCGTGCCGTTCTCCTGCTTCGTCATCGTCGGCGCCGGCAACGCGGTCAACCTGACCGACGGCCTCGACGGGCTGGCGATCGTGCCGATCATGATCGCCGCCGCCTCCTTCGGCGTCATCGCCTATCTCTCCGGCAACGCGGTGTTCGCCGAATATCTGCAGATCCATTTCGTTCCCGGCACCGGCGAACTGGCGGTGGTGCTAGGCGCGGTGATCGGCGCCGGCCTCGGCTTCCTGTGGTTCAACGCGCCGCCGGCCGCCATCTTCATGGGCGACACCGGCTCGCTGGCGATGGGCGGCCTGATCGGCACGGTCGCGGTCGCCACCAAGCACGAGATCGTGCTGGTCATCGTCGGCGGCCTGTTCGTGGTCGAGATCCTCTCGGTCATCATCCAGGTCGGCTACTTCAAGATGACCGGCAAGCGGGTGTTCCTGATGGCGCCGATCCACCATCACTTCGAAAAACTCGGCTGGACCGAAAGCCAGGTGGTGATCCGCTTCTGGATCATCGCGGTGATCCTGGCGCTGGTCGGCCTCTCCACCCTCAAGCTCCGATAGGCCGCCGCTTGATCCCCGCCTCATCCTTTTCAGGCAAGCGCGTTTCGCTCTTCGGGCTCGGCGGTTCGGGGCT
>NZ_RZOS01001093.1:0-716 GCF_004022605.1 Mesorhizobium sp. M4B.F.Ca.ET.089.01.1.1 | reverse complement strand
GTGCTCAACAAGTGCTCAGCCTCGCGGGCATCCCGCCCCAGCCTTGGGCCGGCGAGAAAGCCAGCGCCATGGCTTCGATGGTGCTTGTCGATGTCTGGCAGTGGACGCCGTTTATGTTCCTCATCATCTTTGCCGGCCTGTCAGCGCTGCCGAAGAGTCCCTTCGAGGCCGCGGCGATCGACGGCGCATCCCCCATTCAGACATTCTTCATGGTTACTCTGCCGATGCTCAGGCCGGTGATTGTCATCGCCAGCCTGCTGCGGATCGTCGACGCCATCCGAACCTACGACACCGTCTACATCATCACCCGAGGCGGCCCCGACTTCGCCACCGATCTGCTCAGCGTCTATCTGGCGCGCGTAAATTTCCGTTTCTTCAATCTCGGATACGGCGCCGCGCTGTCCTGGATCACGCTGCTGATCATCCTGACCGTGGTTCTGATCTTCGTGAAGTATACCGGCTTCATGCGCATGGTGAACGAAAAGGAGGCACGCTGATGTCGAGTTCGACTGCGCCACGTGGATCGCTCTTCAGCGGTATCGGCTACTATCTGCTGGCCCTGATCTCGACCGCCTTCTTCGCCTTTCCGATCGTCTGGATGACGCTGTCTTCGCTGAAGTCGGATGTCGACATATCGGCCTATCCGCCGAAATGGATATTTTCACCGACACTGGAGAGCTTTCGCAAGCTTTTCACCGAACTCAACGCGATGGATG
>NZ_RZOS01001092.1:0-721 GCF_004022605.1 Mesorhizobium sp. M4B.F.Ca.ET.089.01.1.1 | reverse complement strand
AAACAGAACAGGGGGAACACCCGAAAGCCCGAGCCGAAACCGCCGGGCCAATTGGGGGAACTCTCAGCTCAGCTTTTCACGCGCGGCCATGCCGCTACGGCAACAAGTCGGTGTCTGTTCGACATGAAAAAGCCCGGTCACATTGCTACCGGGCCTAATTGCGTGCCAACTCTTTCCAGCAAGCGGCTCTCAATTTCGGGGCAACGAATTATGGATATGCTCGACAACTGGTCATTGACTTGGAGGAAGCCGCCAAAGCCTGCCAGGCGTCCTGCGAAATGGTGGTCCAGCAGCAGGCGGTGATCTTTTCCGAATCCCGATATGTTGAAGTCGGCGATCAGCCAACTTTACCGGCAACAGGTGGTGATCGGTCGCAACATTTCGACCTTGGGCACAATGCTGCAGGCGATCCGCGATGGCGTGACGATCCCGCCAGTTCCCAATTGAAAATCCGGGCACCTAGCAAGCCGCAGACCCCTCAACAATCAACCGTAATGGAATTTCGGCTTGGGCTCGGTACCCTCGAATTCAACGCCTACGCGATCATTCTTGCGCCATCTAACAACAGTCCTGTACGCGATCCCGTCGACAGGGACGTACAGCACGAAGCGTTCTGGAATCTGAATGTCTGCGGCCAGCTTCAGTTCGGCGCCTTTGGCGTGCTGATTGCGTAGTGAGCAGGTGATTTCCGAGTTTTGGAAACCAGTGATGATCGTTGCGC
>NZ_RZOS01001091.1:0-723 GCF_004022605.1 Mesorhizobium sp. M4B.F.Ca.ET.089.01.1.1 | reverse complement strand
GTCCTGCACCGGGCCGGCATTCTGGCCGGTTTTTGTCGAAACGCTCGCGGAATTGTAGCATCCGATTGGGGTTGAAGTCGCGATCGTTTCAGCCAGCGCTTGGGCACCGTTTCCTATGCCTTCCGGGGGCTCAAGAAATCCGAAGTTGCCTGGACCAGCGGCAGCCCCGTTTCCGACCTTCCTTAGTTCGATGAGCCGGCGATGCACGGCCGGGTTGGAAACGGCCTGCTCAAGCGTGTAGCCGCCGGCGTCGTTTGTTCCGTTCACCATCTCATAGGGATTGCACATGAAGACCGGTGTAAAATCGCAGACGCCGGAGGTGAAACCCGCCACCGCAACTGCTCCGACATTGAAGCTGTCACTGGCGCCGGACGTTATAAAAGAGGCTGGGAAGATTGCGGCAAATCCTTCGGGAACGACTGTCACCTGGATGAATCGCGTTTCTATTTCTCCGACGGCAGGAGTGGCGTCCGCGAGATAAATTGCCTGGTTGGCAGTTGTTATCTTCGTTCCGTCCGCAGCGGGAATCGCCTTGAGAAAGCACCAGGAAATACTTCCGGCGCTATTGCATCGAGTTGCGCCGCCCGGTTGACCGGAGGTCAGAGTGAATCTGCCCGCAGTTGAGAAGTTGCTTTCATTATCGACCAGGGTCGCCATGGCACGCTCGGCTCGCGCCCAAGAACCAGTCGTCCCGTCCAGTTCGGCGGCCGCCGCCAGCGCAAA
>NZ_RZOS01001090.1:0-725 GCF_004022605.1 Mesorhizobium sp. M4B.F.Ca.ET.089.01.1.1 | reverse complement strand
CACTATCATCAGCTGATATCTACCTGCTTGAAGCACATACGTGCCAGCCACCTCACGCTCGACATGCTGCTCGAACGTGCCAAGACCTTGCACGACAAGGAGCGTGCCAAATTGTTCGCTCGCGTGGTCTGGGCGATCACTCAGGGATATTCCCGAAAGCTCGAGGAAACGAAACGGATCGACTTCGATTCGATGATCGCGGATGCGGTCCGACTGGTCGAGACAGGCCGATATCGAAGCCCTTATTCGCTGATACTCGTGGATGAGTTTCAAGACATTTCCGAGCCGCGCGCTAACCTCATCAAGGCGCTCAAACAGCAGAAAGCGTTCAGCAAGGTCTTCGCGGTCGGAGACGACTGGCAGTCGATCTATCGCTTTGCCGGATCGGACATTACGATATTTACACGGTTCGAAGCGAACTTCGGGACCAGTTGGCAGGGGCGCCTTGAACAGACGTATCGCTGTAACCAGCTCATTGCCGAAACGGCCGCTAAGTTCGTCCAGCGCAACCCTGAACAGATCAAGAAGTCCGTCCGCTCAACGCGACCGGCCGTCCCGCGATCGATCCGTGTCATTCCCATTGAGGATAAGCGCGACAAGCCGGACTTTGCGGCGGCCTGCCAGCGCCTGCTCCAACGGCTTGATGCCGCTCTGGGTGCGATCGCCGACCGGTGGCGCGACGAAAAGCGCGACAAGCTTAAGGTTCTGGTTTTGTGGCGCTACAA
>NZ_RZOS01000108.1:0-14771 GCF_004022605.1 Mesorhizobium sp. M4B.F.Ca.ET.089.01.1.1 | reverse complement strand
GTTTTCCTCCACAAAGCCTTTGCCCAGCCGCGGCCGAACTGGGGGCCGGTCGGCCGCTGGGTCTGGCACCTCAGGAGCAAAATCTTCCACGACGACATCGGCGATGCCGCCCCCTACCGGCATGAAGTGGCGTTGGGCTGGGCTTTCCATTATTTCGTCGGCATCGTCTACGGCATCATCCTGGTCGTGCTCGCCGGAACGGCCTGGCTCACCCAGCCGACTTTCCTGCCGGCCTTCATCCTGGGGATCGTCACCGTCGGCGCCGGCTGGTTCCTGCTTGCGCCTGGCATGGGCGCCGGCTGGGCCGCCTCGAAGCGGCCAAATCCAATGCAGATCCGCGCCCTCAACCTCGTCGCGCACACGGTGTTCGCGCTGGGCCTCTACGGCACCGCCCTGCTGATCCGCTGAGGGACGGCCCGAAGGGTCACGATCCGCTGGCGGCGCGTGGCTTCATCGAGGCGACAGTATCGATGATTTCCTGGCGCAGCGCGCCCTTCTGCGCCTCGAACTGCTCTCGCGTGATGCCCTGACCGCCGGTGGCGGTGACGCCGAATTCCTCCAGCGCGAATTCGTAGCGCTTCTTCCATCTGATCACGTGCCCGGTCATCGCCTGGGTGTGCGCCGGCACCGAGCCCGGATGCGCCGGCAGGCCGCACAATTGCGCGGTCCGCGCATCCGCAGCCAGCATGACGACATTCCAGTCATCGAAGCCGATCAGATTCATCTGGGCATAGAGGAACGCCCCGTGCTCGCCGTCCCAGATCGTGTCGCCGATGACCAGGAAGGGGGCGGCACGGCAATAGCCATGGCGTGCCGTCATCTCGCTGTTGAAGGTCTCGGTGCGCTGCTGAAGCCGGTACCTGGCAGCTGCAAAAAGGGCGATGTAGTCGTCGGCCGTGCGCATGATGTTGCGCTGATCGTCGGGCGCGAAGCCGAGTTCGCGTAGCATCGAGCCGATTTTCGGATCGTTCCATAGTTCCTTGGAGAAGACGCGCGTCACGCCATCGGAATCGGGCGTCGGACGCATCATCTTCTTGAGCTCGGCAAAGCTGTGCTTTTGCTTGCCGAAAGTCCTGCGCCCGAACATCGCCGCAATACCTCGTGCCAGGTCGATCGCGGCAGTCTATCGCGTCACGCGTAAAATTGAATTTAATCCGAAGCCTCGATTTGTCTCGGTCCAGCCAACTCAATCATCGAGGCGCGGTGAGGCCCTGTCGATCGGCCGCCATCCGTGGATGAGGCTGTGAGCGCCGATATCGTAGGCGAAATAGTTGCCGCCGCCCGCCGGCTGATCCGCCTCGCGGCTGATTGCCCGCCCGGTCAGAGAAAGCAGCAGGAGCGTTCCCACGCCTCCATGGCCGACGAAAGCGGTATCGCCGGGATCGTCGTTGCCGAGCACCGCGTCGACCTCGCTGACGATGCGGCGCTGGGCATCGATGGCCCGCTCCCATCCGCGAATGCTGTCGTTTGGATTGGCGAAGAACTGGTCGGCGACGGCTTCGAACTCCGGCGGCGGCAGGAAACCGGTCGCCGACCGGTCGTTCTCATGCATCCGTTCCCTCACCTCGACGGCGAGGCGCAGACGCGTCGCGAGGATTTCGGCGGTCTCCCTCGCCTTGCGTTCAGCCGACGACACGATACGCCGGATCGACCCGATCCAGGGCTGGTCGAGCATTGCGACCGCCCTTGCCTTTCCGATGTCGGACAGCCCCCATTCCGGCACCGGAACGTTGGCATCGACCTGAACCTGGGGATGCGTGATGTAGTATGCGATCGGCACGATAGAGGTCTTCCTGCCGGCGAGCGGGCCGCTCCCGCAATCAATAGCTCTGCGTCGAGCGCCGTGCCTTTGCGACCGTCGGTCGTGTTGCCTGTGGCGCCGGCTGCGGCGCCGCGGCAGGCCTGATCGGGCCCTTCTTGAATGGCGCCATGCCTTCGCGAGCGAGCTCGTCGGCGCGCTCGTTCTCGACATGGCCGGCATGACCCTTGACCCAGTTCCAGGTCACCTGATGGCGTCTATTTGCAGCATCGAGGGCCTGCCAGAGCTCGCCGTTCTTGACCGGCTTCTTGTCGGCGGTCTTCCAGCCGTTCTTCTTCCAGCCGTGGATCCACTTGGAAATGCCGTCCATGACGTATTTGCTGTCGGTGTGAAGCTCGACCGCGCAGGGCTCCTTCAGCGCTTCAAGCGCGGAGATGGCGGCCAGCAGTTCCATGCGGTTGTTGGTGGTCTCGGCCTCGCCGCCCGACAGTTCCTTGGTCTTGCCGTTGAAGCGAAGGATGGCGCCCCAGCCGCCAGGGCCCGGATTGCCCGAGCAGGCGCCGTCGGTGAAGATTTCAACATGCTTGGTCATAGCAATCCGTATTCGGAAGGAGATCTGATCGCCCGATGGAAGCGCATGCGGCGGATGTATTCGGTCGGGTCGCGCTTCATCACCAGCCCGCCATTGGGAATGGTCAGCCAGTCGTAGAGCCGGGTCAACATGAAGCGCAGCGCCGAGCCGCGCGCCAGCATCGGCAGCGCCGCCTTCTCGTCGCCGGAAAGCTGCCGCACGCTCTGGTAACCGGCGAGCAGCGCCGTGCCCTTGGTCAGATTGAAGGAAAAATCCTTCTCGAAGCACCAGGCGTTGAGGCAGGTGGCAACGTCATAGGCGTAGAGGTCGTCGCAGGCGAAATAGAAATCGATCAGGCCGGACAATTTCTCGCCGAGAAAGAAGACATTGTCCGGGAAAAGGTCGGCATGGATGATGCCTTCCGGCAGGTCCTTCGGCCAGTTGCGCTCGAAATCGGCGAAATCGGCATCGACCTCGGCCGCCAAGCCCGGCTCAACCTCGTCGGCACGGTCGCGAGAAGCGTCCCACAATTTGCGCCAGCCATCGATGGCGAGCGCATTCGGGCGCCGCATGGCAAAATCCCGGCCGGCGAGATGGAGTTCGGCCAGCGCCTTGCCGACCTCGCCGCAATGCGCCGCTGTCGGCCGCCGCAGCGACAGACCTTCGAGGAAGGTAATGATGACGGCGGGCCGGCCGGCGAGTTGGCCGATGACGGTGCCGTCATGCGCGGTGACCGGCAGCGGGCAGGAAATGCCCTTTCTCGCCAGATGGCCCATCAGGCCGAGGAAGAACGGCAGGTCGGCCTTGTCGACGCGCTTCTCGTAGAGCGTCAGGATGTAGGAACCGCTGGTGGCGTGCAGCAGGAAGTTGGAATTCTCGGTGCCTTCGGCGATGCCCTTGTAGGACAGGAGCTCGCCGACCGGATAGGCCTTCAGGAACGCGCCGAGCTCGCCCTCGTTGACATCGGTATAGACGGCCATGGGCTGTTCACGCGGCTCCGTTGACGAAGGCCATGTCGGCCGCCGTCAGTTCGACATCGCGCAGAACCCGCATCACCGGAAAGTCCTCCGTTTCGGTCGCCGTCACCGCCAGTTCGATCGTCACGTCGAAGCGCTGCCGGAAGGCATCGATGATCTCGTCGACGATGATCTCGGGCGCCGAGGCGCCCGCCGATAGGCCGAGCGTCGAGATGTTGGCGATGTCATTCCACGGAATCTCTGCGGCACGCTGCACGAGAAGCGACATCTTGGCGCCGGCGCGTTCGGCGACCTCGACAAGACGCCGCGAGTTGGAGGAGTTGGGGGCGCCGACGATGAGATAGAGATCGGCGCCGGCGGCGGTCTCCTTCACCGCTTCCTGGCGATTGGTGGTGGCGTAGCAGATCGATTCGGCGGCCGGCGCGTGCAGCTCTGGAAAGCGCTGCTCGAGCGCCCGGATGATGCCGGCGGTGTCCTCGACCGAGAGCGTCGTCTGGGTGACGAAGCCGAGGGCTGCGGGGTCGGCCGGCTCGAAGACGGCGGCATCGGCCTCGGTCTCGATCAGCGTGACGGCGCCGTCCGACAATTGGCCCATCGTGCCGATCACCTCCGGGTGGCCGGCGTGACCGATCAGGAGCACGTGGCGGCCAAGGCGCTGGTGACGCATTGCCTGCTTGTGCACCTTGGACACCAGCGGGCAGGTGGCGTCGAGGTAGAAGAGGTTGCGCGCCTGGGCATCGGCCGGCACCGATTTCGGCACGCCATGCGCGGAAAAAACGACCGGGCTCTGGCGATGCTCCGCAGGTATCTCGGACAGTTCCTCGATGAACACCGCGCCCAGGCTCTGCAGCCCCTCGACGACATAGCGGTTGTGCACGATCTCGTGGCGGACATAGACCGGCGCGCCATACTTCTTCAGCGCCAGCACGACGATCTGGATCGCGCGGTCGACGCCGGCGCAGAAGCCGCGCGGCTGGCAGAGCCTGATCGTCAGCGGTGGCTTTGTCTGAAGCATGATTGCGGACCGGTTGATCGGAACTAACTCAAGCGCGAATACCTAGGGCGCGAAATGAGGCGCGCACCCCTGCCCTGTCAAGGGCAGCGTCTCCATCACCCTGCTTTCGCCGGGCGGCGAAGCCTGAACAGCAGGACGCCGGCAAGCGCGGCGGCAAGGCCGTACCAGGTGACGGCGTATTGCAGGTGGCTGTTCGGCAGATCGATGATGGTGACGCCACCGACCGGCAGACCGCCGGGATTCTGCGTCTTGTCGGCATCGATGAAGAACGGCACCAGTCCGGCCCCGGCGGGCAGGCCGGCGCTCGCAGCCATCGCATCGCGGTCCTTCCAGTAGAAGATGTTCTTTTGCACATCATTGTCGGGAAGCATCATCGAGGGCTTGCCCGCCAGCGGATTGCGGGCGAGCCCGGTAATCGTGACCTTGCCGGCGACCTCGCCTTGCGGCCGCTTGGCAGCATCCTTCAGGTCGTAGGGGACGAAGCCGCGGTTGACGAGCACGAAGCGGCCATCGTCGAGCTGCAGGGGCGTGAAGACGTCGAAGCCGGAGGCGCCCTCCCAGGTGGCGAAGAAATGGCGCTCGCCCTGGTGCAGGAAGGTGCCGGTCACCGTCACCGGCGTGTAGTCGACGTCACCTGTCGCTGCGAATTGCTTTTCGAGTTCGGCCAGAGGGCGTGGCGCCGAATGCGTGCGCTGGTCGATGGTCTGGAGCAGGCCTTCCTTCCAGTGCAGGCGCTGGACCTGCCAGGTGCCAAGGCCGATCAGGACGGCGAACAGCGCCATGCCGAGGATGAGCAGCAACGCCCGCTTCGGCCGCGAGCGGCCCGCCGCCACGCCGGATGCCTCGCTCATTGGTCGGTGTCCAGCCTGCCCTCGGCGGCCTTGTTGCGGTATTGCAGCGTCACGAGCACACCCTTGATCAGCCTGAGCGCCGTCAGGCACAGCGCCAGGGCCAGCGGTATCCAAAGCAGCAGGTGCACCCAGAGCGGCGGGCCAAGCGTCACCTCCATCCACAGCGCCAGGCCGACGACAATGAATCCGATGATCAGGATGACAAACACGGCAGGCCCGTCGCCGGCATCGGCGAAGGAATAGTCGAGGCCGCAATTGACGCAGCGCTTGCCAACGCTGAGGAAGCCCGAAAACAACTTGCCCTCGCCGCAGCGCGGGCAGCGGCCGCGCAGGCCGGCCGAGATCGGCTCAATCGGTGGCCAGATGGCCTTGTCCTCGCTCATTGCAGGCATCCTAGATCATTACGAGCAAAAGATAAGGCGGCCACGTCGCCGCAGCCGCCTCGTCACATTCCTCGGACTGCTGTCAGTGCGCTTCGATCATCGCGCCGTTCGAGGCCCAGACGTAGATGGCGCTGAACAGGAACAGCCAGACCACGTCGACGAAGTGCCAGTACCAGGCAGCCGCCTCGAAGCCGAAATGCTGCTTCGGGGTGAAATCGCCCTTCATCGCGCGCACCAGGCAGACCAGCAGGAAGATGGTGCCGATGATGACGTGGAAGCCGTGGAACCCGGTGGCCATGAAGAAGGTGGCGCCGTAGATGGAATCCTTGAAGCCGAACGGCGCGTGCATGTACTCGTAGGCCTGCACCATTGTGAACAGCATGCCGAGGCCGACAGTCAGCACCAGGCCGTTGATCAGGCCCTTGCGGTCGCCATGGATGAGCGAATGGTGCGCCCAGGTCACGGTCGTGCCCGACAAAAGCAGGATGATGGTGTTGTAGAGCGGCAGGTGGAAGGGGTCGAGGACCTCCATGCCCTTCGGCGGCCAGACGCCGCCGGTAAAGGCGGTGCGGGCATATTGCTGCGTCTCGCCCGGGAACAGGCTGGCGTCGAAGAAGGCCCAGAACCAGGCGACGAAGAACATCACCTCAGAAGCGATGAACATGATCATGCCGTAGCGCAGATGCAGCGACACGACGCGGGTGTGATGGCCCTCATGCGCTTCCTTGATAGTGTCGGACCACCAGGCGAACATGGTGTAGATCACGATCAGGAGGCCGATGAAGAACAGCCACGGATTGGCGATGTTGTGGCCGAAGATCGGGAAGCTGCCGGCCTTCAGATACTGCATCAGGCAGACGCCGCCGATGGCGGTCACCAGGGCGCCGACGGAGCCCAGGAACGGCCACGGGCTGGGGTCGACGAGATGGTAGTCGTGCTGTGGTTTTGCGTGTGCGTCTGCCATATCAACCCCCGAGGCTTGCTTCGGTATTCGGAACTTTGTTGGTGCTTTGGGCCGGCGCCGACGATGCGACGGGCTTGTTCTTGTCGACCGGGAACATGGTGTAGGACAGGGTGATGGTCTTCAAGTCCTTCAGTTCCGGCACGTTGACGATGTCGGGATCTACATAGAACACGACCGGCATGTCCAGCGATTCACCGGGCTTCAACGTCGTGTCGGTGAAGCAGAAGCACTCCACCTTGTTGAAGTAGGGACCGGCCAGTTCAGGCTGCACGTTGAAGGTGGCGCGGCCGGTGAAGGGGCGGTCGAACTTGTTGGTGGCGCTGAAATGCGCCTGCACCGTCTCGCCGATCTTGATGGTGACCGAGCGGGCGACCGGCTGGAACTCCCATGGGACGCCGGCGGTGTTGGCGTCGAAGCGGACGGTGATGTCGCGGTCGAGCACGCGGTCGGCATATTGCTGGGTGGCGCGCTTGACCGTGCCGCCATAGCCGGTGGCCTGGCAGAACATGGTGTAGAGCGGCACCGCGGCATAGGCCATGCCGATCATGCCGCCGAAGAAGGCGATGCAGACGCCGGCGACGACGCGGTTGGTGTTCTTCTTGGTGGGATCGGTGACCGTTTCGCGCGCCATGATCGACCTCACATCGTCCCGGAGAGATTGTGGCCGAACTTAACGATGGTGGCGATGTAGAAGATGATGACCAGCACCGCCAGCGCCACGCCGATGGCGACCGAGCGGCTGCGCCGCGCCTTCTGCTGGCGTTCGGT
Source organism: Mesorhizobium sp. M4B.F.Ca.ET.089.01.1.1 (assembly GCF_004022605.1). Classification (NCBI taxonomy): domain Bacteria; kingdom Pseudomonadati; phylum Pseudomonadota; class Alphaproteobacteria; order Hyphomicrobiales; family Phyllobacteriaceae; genus Mesorhizobium; species Mesorhizobium sp. M4B.F.Ca.ET.089.01.1.1. The sequence goes on along the minus strand of NZ_RZOS01000108.1, from coordinate 7,483 downwards.
CAGCGTTACGAGCTCGAGGTTCTTGTCGGCCACGATCACATCCCCCCCATGGCGAGCGCGCGCCCGACCACGCAGTCGGCGAGGTAGACGGCGAAGATGGCGAAGAGATAGAGCAGCGAATAACCGAACAGCGCCTTGGCCGGCTTCATCTCCTTGTCGTCGTCGGCCATGCCAAGCACTTTCCAGGCGTACCAGACGAAGCCGGCGCCAAGCACGGCGGCAACGGCGCCATAGGCTGCCGTGGTGAAACCAAGCGCCCAGGGCAGCACGCCAACCGGCGCCAGGATGACCGAATAGGCGAAGATCTGGCGGCGGGTCGAGGCCTGCCCGGCGACGTTCGGCATCATCGGGATGCCGGCGCGCTGATAGTCCTCGGACTTGAACAGCGCGAGCGCCCAGAAATGCGGCGGCGTCCACAGGAAGATGATCAGGAACAGGATCAGGCTTTCCAGGCTGACATTACCGGTCACCGCCGCCCAGCCGATGACGGGCGGGATGGCGCCGGCCGCACCGCCGATGACGATGTTCTGCGGCGTCCAGCGCTTCAGCCACATCGTGTAGATGACGGCGTAGAAGACAATGGTGAAGGCAAGAAGCGACGCCGACAGCCAGTTGACCAGCACGCCCAGCGTCATCACCGACAGCACCGACAGCACCAGGCCGAAGCTCAGCGCCTCGCCGGGCGTGACGCGGCCGGCTGGAACCGGACGGCTCTTGGTCCTGGTCATCACCCGATCGATGTCGGCGTCGTACCACATGTTGAGCGCGCCGGAGGCGCCCGCTCCGATGGCGATCGACAGGATGGCGATCACCGCCAGCAGCGGATTGATGGTGACGGGCGCCGCAACCAGGCCGACAAAGGCGGTGAACACCACCAGCGACATGACGCGCGGCTTCAGGAGGGCGAAGAAATCGCCCGCCGTCGCTTCCGACATGCGAAAGCCCGCTTCGTCAATCAATCTCTCGTCGACAAGGGCCATGCGTACTTAAAGTCCATTATTTCCGTTGGCCAAAACCGCCGGACGAGCCGGCGGTCTCGTATTCAAGCAAGGCTGCCGCCTACTTGATCTTCGGCAGCTGTTCCCACTGGTGGAACGGCGGCGGCGACGGCAGCTGCCATTCCAGCGTGGTCGCACCCTCGCCCCACGGATTGGCGCCGGCCACCCGCTTCTTCTGGAAGGCTTCGAACACGCCGTAGAGGAAGATCACGACGCCGACGGCCGAGATGTAGGAGCCGTAGGACGAGACCATGTTCCAGCCGGCGAAGGCATCCGGATAGTCGATGTAGCGGCGCGGCATGCCCGAAAGGCCGAGGAAGTGCTGCGGGAAGAAGATCAGGTTGACGCCGACGAAGGTGACCCAGAAGTGGGTGTTGGCGATGACGGGCGAGTACATGTAGCCGGTCATCTTCGGGAACCAGTAGTACCAGCCAGCGAAGATGGCGAACACGGCGCCAAGCGACAGCACGTAGTGGAAGTGCGCGACGACGTAGTAGGTGTCATGCAGCGGGCGGTCGAGGCCGGCATTGGCGAGCTGGACGCCGGTGACGCCGCCCAGGGTGAACAGGAAGATGAAGCCGATCGCCCACAGCATCGGGGTCTTGAGCGAGATCGATCCGCCCCACATGGTGGCGACCCAGGAGAAGATCTTCACGCCCGTCGGCACCGCGATGACCATGGTGGCGAAGACGAAGTAGCGCTGCGTGTCGAGCGACAGGCCGGTCGTGTACATGTGGTGCGCCCACACGATGAAGCCGACGGCGCCGATCGCGACCATGGCGTAGGCCATGCCGAGGTAGCCGAACACCGGCTTCTTCGAGAAGGTCGAGACGATGTGGCTGACGATGCCGAAGCCCGGCAGGATCAGGATGTAGACTTCCGGGTGACCGAAGAACCAGAACAGGTGCTGGAACAGGATCGGGTCACCGCCGCCATCCGGCGTGAAGAAGGTGGTGCCGAAATTGCGGTCGGTGAGCAGCATGGTGATGCCGCCGGCCAGGACCGGCAGCGACAACAGCAGCAGGAAGGCGGTGATCAGCACCGACCAGGCAAACAGCGGCATCTTGTGCAGCGTCATGCCCGGCGCGCGCATGTTGAAGATGGTGGTGATGAAGTTGATGGCGCCGAGGATCGACGAAGCGCCGGCGATGTGCAGTGACAGGATCGCCAGGTCCATGGCGGGCCCAGGCTGGCCGGATGTCGACAGCGGCGGATAGATCGTCCAGCCGCCACCGACACCGAAGGCGCCCGGCGCGCTCGGCACGAACATCGAGGTGAGCAGCAGGATCAGGGCCGGCGGCAGCAGCCAGAACGAGATGTTGTTCATGCGCGGGAAGGCCATGTCCGGCGCGCCGATCATGATCGGCACCATCCAGTTGGCGAAGCCGCCGATCAGCGCCGGCATGACCATGAAGAAGATCATGATCAGCGCATGCGCGGTGGTGAAGGCATTGTACATGCTCTTGCCGCCGTCGATGGCGGCGTCACCGCTCATGCCGTAGACCATCTGCGCCAGACCGGTGAAGATCTGGATGCCCGGTTCCTGCAACTCCATGCGCATGACGACCGAGAGCGCGCCGCCGATGATGCCCGCGCAGATCGCGAAGATCAGATAGAGCGTGCCGATGTCCTTGTGGTTGGTCGAATAGACCCAGCGGACCCAGCCATGATAGGGCTTGTGGTCGTGATCGTCGTGAGCTGCAGCCTCTGCCATGTTCCGCTCCGTTCCCTGATCTTTCCTGGCCGCGGCATCAGTTGCCGGCGGCCGCTACCTTGTCTTGAGCATCGACCTCGGCCATCAGCGCCTTGTTGGCGCCGGGCAGGTCGGTCCTGGCTGCGGCCAGCCAGGTGTTGTACTGCGCGTCGGAGACGACGCGGATGGCGATCGGCATGAAGGCGTGGTCCTTGCCGCACAGTTCCGAGCACTGGCCGTAGTAGAGGCCTTCCTTCTCGGCCTTGAACCAGATCTCGTTGATGCGGCCGGGCACGGCGTCGGTCTTGACGCCGAAGGACGGCATGGCGAAGGCGTGGATCACGTCGGTCGCCGTCACCAGGACGCGGGTCATGGTGTTGACCGGCACGACCATCTCATTGTCGACGGCCAGCAGGCGCGGATAAAGCTTGCGGTCTTCCTTGCCGGCGGCAGCGCGGTCGGCGTCCTGGAGGATCGCGGAGTTGAAGGTGAGCGTCTTGTCGACCTGGTACTCATAGTCCCAGTTCCACTGGTTTGCGGTCGCCTTCAGGGTCAGCTTGGCTTCTTCCGGCGGCGTGTATTGCGCGGTCAGCAGCTGGAAGGAGGGGATGGCAAGGCAAAGCAGGATGACGACCGGCCCGACCGTCCAGATCACCTCGATCAGCGTGTTGTGGCTGGTGCGCGAGGGCACCGGATTGACGCTGGCGCGGAACTTCACGATGCAATAGGCGAGCAAAAACAGCACGAACAGCGTGATCGGCACGATGAACCACAGCGTGTAGTGCTCGAACCAGGTGACCTGCCGCATGATGTCGGTGGCGGCGGGCTGGAAGGTCATCTCCCATGGCTGCGGCTGGGCCGCATGGGCGGATGCGCCGGCAAAGACTGCGGCGGCGGCAGCGGCGCTTGCTAGGAATTTTCTCATCGCCCTCATCATCTCCCATTTCCTCGCGGCCGTGCGCGCAAGAATATCGAATAGCGCCGGGACGGGAATCCCGGACAGTCCCAAGGGTGGTTCAAACCATACTCTAATTGCCTCCGCAAGAAAGGAGCGGAGGAAACCGTGCGGCATTTTTGCGCGCAAGTGCAGCCGCGCCTTGAAGAGGGCAAGGCGGCCTCTGCCGATCACCGCCGCGTGATCGGCGACGAACACCCCGGAGCCGTCCGCCGGACGGTCGCAATTCGGGCGAAATTGGCTTGGAAAAGCGCTTGATTGCCCATATCCGGGCGGGCCGGCCCCGGCACCGTCCTTTACTTGGCAGTCGCGCGGCTTCAAAGTGCCGTGATTCGCAATGGAGCCGTCATGAGATCCTGGCTTTCGAGAACCTTGGCGAAGGTCATCTTTCTCGCCGCCGTGCTTGGCGCCGGCCTGTCCGGAACTGGCGCGTCGAATGCTGCCCAGGCCAATGCCGCGCAGCAACCGAGCGGCACGGTGCGCTCGACGCATGGCGCGTGGTCGATCATCTGCGACACGCCGGCCGGCGCGACCTCCGAGCAATGCGTGATGATGCAGAACGTCGTCGCCGAGGACCGTCCGGAGATGGGGCTGTCGGTGGTCGTGCTGCGCACTGCCGACAACAAGGCCGAGATCCTGCGCGTGCTGGCGCCGCTCGGCGTTCTCCTGCCCAACGGGCTTGGCCTCAACGTCGACGGCAAGGACATCGGGCGGGCCTATTTCGTGCGCTGCTTCCAGGACGGCTGCTATGCCGAGGTGATCCTCGAAAAGCCGCTGCTCGATACGCTGAAGACCGGCACCTCGGCCACCTTTATCGTCTTCCAGACGCCGGAAGAAGGCATCGGCATTCCCGTCGACCTCAAGGGTTTCGCCGACGGTTTTGCCGCCCTCCCCTGATCCTGGCCGGCAAGGCTTCGACGACGTCGGGGGCCTGACACCGCCGGTGATCGGCGCTGTTGCCGATTGTCTCGGCGCGCCTTCGCCCCTACATCGGGGGAAACGACCAATCCTGCGGACGGACCTGCCATGAACAGCCTGATCGGCCAATTCGACATTTCCGACGATCGCATCAAGAAGATCGTCGCCGAGACCATCAGCGGCGCCGACGACGGCGAGCTTTTCCTCGAATACAGCGAGAGCGAGGCGCTGATGTTCGACAATGGCCGGCTGAAGACCGCCAACTTCAACACAGACCAGGGTTTCGGACTGCGCGCGGTGGCCGGCGAGGCCAGCGGCTATGCGCATTCGAGCGATCTTTCCGAAGCCTCGCTGCTGCGCGCGGCCGACGCCGTCTCGGCGGTCAAGGGCGGCTATTCCGGCACGCTTGCCGCGCCGCCCGCCCGCACCAACCGCCATCTCTATGGCGAGGAAAACCCGATCCCCTCGCCTTCCTTCGAGACCAAGGCGAAGCTGCTGCAGGAGATCGACGCCTGGCTGCGCGCGGAGGATCCGCGCGTGCGTCAGGTGACGGCTTCGCTGGCGGCTTCCTGGCAGCATGTCGAGATCGTGCGCGCCGACGGCCAGATGGTGCGCGACATCCGCCCGATGGTCAGGATCAACGTGTCGGTCGTGGTCGGCAGCGGCGACCGCCAGGAAAACGGCTCCTACGGCATGGGCGGCCGCAAGAGCTTCGGCGAGTTCCTGGTCGAGGAGAGCTGGAAGCACGCAGCCAAGGAGGCGCTGAGGCAGGCGCTGGTCAATCTCGAGGCCGTGCCGGCGCCGGCCGGCACATTCGACATCGTGCTCTCCAGTGGCTGGCCGGGCGTCATGCTGCACGAGGCCGTCGGCCACGGGCTGGAGGGCGACTTCAACCGCAAGAAGACCTCGGCCTTCGCCGGGCTGATGGGCCAGCAGGTGGCGGCGAAAGGCGTCACCGTCGTCGACGACGGCACGCTACCCGAACGGCGCGGCTCGCTGACCGTCGACGACGAGGGCACGCCCTCGGCGCGCAACGTGCTGATCGAGGACGGCAAGCTGGTCGGCTACATGCAGGATCGCCAGAACGCGAGGCTGATGGGCATGAAGGCGACCGGCAACGGACGGCGCGAAGGCTATGCGCACCAGCCGATGCCGCGCATGACCAACACCTACATGACCGCCGGCGACATGCAGCCGGAAGAGATCATCGCCTCGGTCAAGAACGGCATCTACGCGGTCTCCTTCGGCGGTGGCCAGGTCGACATCACGTCGGGCAAATTCGTCTTCGGCTGCACCGAGGCCTACATGATCGAGGACGGCAAGGTGACGCAGCCGATCAAGGGCGCGATGCTGATCGGCAACGGGCCGGACGCCATGCACCGCGTCACCATGGTCGGCAACGATATGAAGCTCGACAACGGCATCGGCATGTGCGGCAAGGCCGGACAGGGCGTGCCGGTGGGCGTCGGCCAGCCGCACCTGAGGATGAACCAGATGACGGTCGGCGGCACCAGGGTTTGAGCGATTACCGCCTTCGCTTCGGCTTCTCCAGCAGTGCGACGGCCTCGACATGCGGCGACCACAGGAACTGGTCGATCGGAGCGACACTTTTCAGCGCGTAACCGCCATCGATCAGGATGCGCAGATCCCGCGCCAGCGTCACCGGGTTGCAGGACACTGCGGCCACCAGCGGCACGTCCGAGCGGGCGATCTGCTTCGACTGGTCCTCGGCTCCGGCGCGCGGCGGATCGAAGACCAGGCCGTCGAAGGCGTTCAATTCCTTGAACGTCAGCGGCCGCCGGAACAGGTCGCGGCGCTCGCTCGTCACCCGCTTCAGTCCGCTGGCAAAACGGAAGGCGCGGTCGAGCGCTGCAAGGGCCGGCGCGTCGCCTTCGACGGCATGAACCTCCGACTTCGCCGCAAGCCGCAGCGCGAAGCTGCCGCAGCCGGCGAACAGGTCGGCGACCTTTTTTGCGCGCGACAGGTGCTGGCCGACCAGCTCGGCCATGGTCCGCTCGGCGGCTTCGGTCGCCTGCATGAAAGCGCCGGGCGGCACGGCTACGGCGACCGATCCAAACTGCACCACAGGCTTCTTCGGCTCGACGACGATCTCACCATCGACCGATAGTCTGGCCAACCCCTCGGCGGTGACGAAATTCGACGCGATGCGGCGCTGGTTCTCGCCCAGCTTGCCTCCGTCCTGGACCGCGACATCCAGGCCGGATGCGGTCACGGTGACGGTCATGTGGAAGGCTTTCGAAGTGGCGCAGACCAGGTCGGCCAACGCCCGCAGGCGACCCAGCGCGGCAACGATCGCCGGCAGCGAGATCGGGCATTCCTCGATCGGAATGATCTCCGAGGAAAGCGCGCGCACGAAGCCAAGCAGCATGCCGGCCTCGGTGCGCCGGGCGCTGAAGACGACGCGGCGACGGGTCTCGGGCGCGCATGGCACCAGCGCGGCGACATCGCAAGCGATGCCCTTGGCCTTCAATGCCTGCATAACCTTGTCGCGCTTCCACTGGCGGTAGGCTTCAGCCTCGAAATGCTGCAGCGCGCAGCCGCCGCATTCGGTGAAATGCCGGCAGGCCGGATCGATCCTGAGCGGCGATGCCTCCAGCACGGACATCAGGGTGGCGCGGTGCTTTTCGCGGGCGGCGGTGATCGTCTCGCCCGGCAGCGTGAAGGGAATAAAGACCTCGCCGCCGTCGGCCTCGGCGATGCCGTCGCCCTGCGAGCCAAGCCTGGCGATGGTGAAACGCGCGCTCATTTTTCATCCTTGATGGCGGCGAGCAGGAACTCGCGGTTGCCGTCGCCGCCCTCGATCGGCGAAGGATGCCGCCCCAGCACGCGCCAACCGGGAATGCCGCCAAGCCAGTCGCCGAGCAGGCCGGCGAGGCGATCGGCAAGGGTGGCCTGATC
>NZ_RZOS01001089.1:0-725 GCF_004022605.1 Mesorhizobium sp. M4B.F.Ca.ET.089.01.1.1 | reverse complement strand
CTACTACATCACCAGCGGTCTCAAGGTCGCTGACCAGAACAAGGCCGAGCTACTCCGATTTCTCGATGAGGAAAGCGCGGATGCCGCCCTGTCGAAAATCGACCGCGTCGGGCTCATTCCGTTCGAGCCGTCGGGGCCGCGGAAGCTTCGGCTATATGCATTCACGCCAAACACCTCCTTCTGCAAGTCACAGCGGCTCTATGGCGGGAAAGCGGTGGAGCGAGCCTTCATCTCCCTGCTACTGGACAGAATCTATCCTGGGCTCGCCAATGACTTTCCCTACGGTTACATCGAAAACGGCGCTACCTCCGGTTGGAAAGCGGCATGCACTGCGGCAGAAGAACGGATCGACCACGTATCGCAAAGGTTCATCGCCTCTTACGGGCGAGCCTTACGGACCGAGTTCGGGATGCCCGCGCGTCGCGCCATCCTTGAGGCCGTTCACAACACAAGGCCTGGGCATAGCCTGGGCCGGATGCGTAAGGCGCTCGCGCATGCGGCACTGGAGTCCACGCCGCCCGATCTCGTCATCTTCGACGAGTTCCAGTGCTATAGACATGTTCGCAGCCCCGAGGACGATAATCCGCTGGCCAAGCAGCTCTTGCGCGGCAAAGAGAGCGCAGCGCCGCCGCCCCTTCTGCTCCTCTCCGCCACACCCTATCGTTTCTTTGCCGAACGGTGGGAGACCATTGCGGGGATCGCACCGCATGCAGAGCTGTTCGAAC
>NZ_RZOS01001088.1:0-725 GCF_004022605.1 Mesorhizobium sp. M4B.F.Ca.ET.089.01.1.1 | reverse complement strand
CGGGGAGTCGGTCTGAAAGTGTTGCAATTCGGCAAAGACACGCTGGACACAACGGGAGCCTACGGTCGGCTGATGCTGAACATGTTCGCCGCCTTCGCCGAGTTCGAGCGGGACCTGATGAGAGAGCGACAGAAGGAGGGCATCGCGAAGGCGAAGGCAGAGAAGAAATACAAAGGGCGCAAGCCGACGGCGCGAGCAAAGGCCGGCGAAGCGGACTCCTTGTTTCAGCAGCAGAAATCAGTATCAGAGATCGCCGCGTCGCTCGGCATCGGGCGGGGGTCAGTCTACCGGGCGCTCGCGGCTGCTGGCCTAAAGTAGCTCACGGCATGTAAGCGGGGCGCGGAGATCGGCACGCGGGGCCTTACGATCTCTCGAACTATGTAGTTTTGCCGACCCACGATCCGGCGGTCGAGAGCCCGTAGCGGGGAAGGGTGCCTTACGATTGGAACCTATTGGGAAATCGGGTGTTGAGATGGGTTAAGGGGTTTTCAGCACTTCATGGAACAACGAGCTTTGCCCTCCAGCATTTCTGGCGCGCGATCCTTCGGAAGCAACGGGGACGACGACGGGAACGGTGCGATCCTGCTTCCCGGCAGCGAGGTAGAAGATTTCTTCGAGAATGCAGCCGTGTCTCTCCACCTAGTCTCGAACGATGGCACCATTTTGCGCGCCAATCGAGCCGAACTGGACCTACTCGGCTATGCCCCGGAGGAATACATCGGCCG
>NZ_RZOS01001087.1:0-726 GCF_004022605.1 Mesorhizobium sp. M4B.F.Ca.ET.089.01.1.1 | reverse complement strand
AAAATAACAGGCAGGGTCTTAGCCAATTGAGGGTTGCGTAATGCCTCTGTCGTGCCTCGACGGGATACTTGTGCCAAGCGATCTGGAGTTGCTCCAGCGGGTGTTCGATCGGCTTTGCGATGAGCGCCGTCTAGCCCAAAAAGACAAGGAGCAGAGGGAAGACCTCGCTGCTGAAATCGTCAGCGCTTTCCGGAACGGGATTGCCGACGAAACGGAGCTATTGCGGGCGATTTCGAAGCGCCTCATGGCTTAGCTGCTAGTGCGGGCCGAAAGGACCAGGCGGGCGCCAGGAGGCCCGGGGCTCTGCGCTGACAGCGGAAACGGGAAATGCGCGTTCTAGGCTTCTCTGTGAAGAGATGGCCGACGCCTATTGGGCGGGGGGCTTGGGGTAACAGGCGCCGGCCAAGGCGGATCAGGTCCGCCGCCACATTGAGGTAGGGTAAGGCTGTCCGCGGGAGTATGGCGTGATCGCGGAAGTTAGGGCTTGCTGACACTCGGCGGGCAACTAAGCGATAAAGACCGGACGCGCCCTTCCGGACAGGCTGACTGAGCAACATCTGCTTTGGCAGTAAGGCGTTCCCCCGCAATAAGAGGTGCTTGACCAGTTCAGCGGATGAGAACATCGTGCCGGGCGGAGCTTCAGAAGTCCCGCCGATTGGCCTTTGCCTGCGGGCCGTAGGCATCCAGAGCGATGGCAGGACGATCCTTGCCGGGATCATATTAGAT
>NZ_RZOS01001086.1:0-726 GCF_004022605.1 Mesorhizobium sp. M4B.F.Ca.ET.089.01.1.1 | reverse complement strand
GTTGTAGGTGTTGGAGCCAAGTCCGAATTCGGGAACGTTGGTCTTGCCGATGATGATGGCGCCCGCCTTGCGGACACGCTCGACGAAGAAGTCGTCCTCGCCGGGGACAAAGTCGGCGAAGATCGGCGAGCCGAAAGTGGTCCTCAGGCCCTTGGTCAGCGCCAGGTCCTTGATCGCAATGGGCAGACCGAACAGCGATCCCGCCTTGCCGCCGCGCGCCAGATGGGCGTCGGCCCTGTCGGCTTCGGCGAGGATATCGGCGCGGTCGCGCAGCGACACGATGGCATTGACCAGCGGGTTCACCGCCTCGATGCGGTCGAGGAAGGCGGTGACCACCTCGCGTACCGACAGGCGGCGCTCACGGACTGCGCCGGCCAGCTCCACGGCGGACAGCCGGCAGATATCACCCGCGGGCGGGACGGCATGTCTGGTCGCCGGACGCATGGCCGTCACCCGGCGGCCGACAAGGCGGCGTCGACGTCCTTCGCCAGCGGTATCGCCGGCTGGGCGCCGGGCTTCAGGCAAGCGAGCGAGCCGGCGGCGGCGGCGCGGACGAGCGCCTGTTCGAGTGGCAGGCCCGACGACAGGCCGGCACCGAAATAGCCGCAAAACGTGTCGCCGGCGCCGACCGTATCGACCGGAGTGATCTTCAACGCCGGCACGGTCAGGAAGGTGTCGGGCGTCGCGGCGAGCACGCCGTCGCCACCGAGGGTGACGACAATGGCG
>NZ_RZOS01001085.1:0-726 GCF_004022605.1 Mesorhizobium sp. M4B.F.Ca.ET.089.01.1.1 | reverse complement strand
CCGCTTTCACGTCCGGATTTGACGCCGGCCCGAACTGCGACCACGATCGACCGCCTTCCGCGCCGGCACCGTCTCTGCCGGTTGCGACCGCCGGCCGCGCGTCGGCACGGGACCGGCGGGCACTGGGTGCGAACTTTCATCTCATTGGCGAGCGTGATCTTGCGCGCGGTTGGAAGGAGCGGGCCCGCGACAACATCGCGGCGATCAGGCTTTCGGCCGAGATCGAGGCCGCGCAGAGGCCGGCCACGCGCGAGGAACAGCAAAGGCTGATCCGGTTCACCGGCTTCGGCGCAACCGAGCTCGCCAATGGCGTCTTTCGCCGCCCTGGCGAGATCGAGTTTCGCGACGGCTGGCAGGAGATCGGAGCACAACTGGAAGACTTGGTCGGCGAGGCTGACTACGCTTCGCTCGCCCGCTGCACGCAGTATGCGCATTTTACGCCGGCGTTCATCGTCCGCGCGATCTGGGCGGGCCTGCTGCGGCTTGGCTGGTGCGGCGGCCGTGTTCTCGAACCCGGCTTTGGCACGGGACTCTTTGCGGCCTTGATGCCGTCCGAGCTGCACGACCGTTGCCACGTCACCGGAGTCGAGCTCGATCCCGTCACGGCGCGCATCGCCCGGCTGCTGCAGCCGCGGGCGCGCATCCTCAACGCAGATTTCGCCCGCACCGAACTCCCTGCTTCGTTCGACCTTGCCATCGGCAACCCGCCCTTTTCGGCACGCACCG
>NZ_RZOS01001084.1:0-727 GCF_004022605.1 Mesorhizobium sp. M4B.F.Ca.ET.089.01.1.1 | reverse complement strand
GGCAAGGACATCTCCATCAAGGGTTCCGGCAAGATCAATGTGAAGGCCTCGAGCGACATCACGATGAAGGGTTCGGAAATAAAGCAGAACTGAGGACGCGCCATGTCGGCGACAAAAGAACGGATCGAAGGCGTTGTAATCGGCATCTTTTTGGGCTTCGGAGAGGATTCACCCCTCGTGGTTTTCCCGGGCAATCCAAAGGAAACTGCCGTTTCAGCGCGAAGTCTTGCGGAATTGACCTCGGACATGATCGGCGCAGAGGTGGCGCTCCTGTTTCAGGATGGCGATCCAGGCCGGCCGCTGATTGTTGGCCGGATCGTTGACCCTGCTCATAAATCGAACGCGGCGCATGTCGTTCGGGACGGAGAACACGTACGGATCAATGCGAACGAGCGCATCGAACTTCGCTGCGGCAAGGCCATGATCATTATGGAAAAAGACGGTCGCATCACCATCCGCGGCACTTATGTAACGAGCCATGCCAGCGCTACGAACCGCGTTCGTGGGGCATCTGTGAACCTCAACTGATGCCCAAGGTTGTTCTGCGCGAGATTGTACGGCAGCACGCAGAAATGGCGGCGTTTCTCTGGACCGTCTATGACCGCCATCTGCTGCATCCCGACGAGAATCCCGATATGGACGAGGAGCGGCTTGAGCGCCTGGTCGAAAGGCTGGATGCTCATCTCGACGGCCTTAGGATAGCCGGCGAGGCGGGGCGGGAAATTGC
>NZ_RZOS01001083.1:0-731 GCF_004022605.1 Mesorhizobium sp. M4B.F.Ca.ET.089.01.1.1 | reverse complement strand
GAATATTTTTCCTGTACAGCTTTTTGACATTCGCCAGCGCTTGCCGCAACCCCAGATTGGCGTGATACGCAAGGCTGGATTGAAACTGTTTTTGGAGGCAGTTTTGAGCAGGGCGATCTCACTGAAGCGGAATGGCGCGTACGATTGCGCCGAAGCCGGGCAAGCGCTGCCCCTACAAAGGTGCCTGAGTGTTCTTGTTCCACTGCGTCTCTCATGGGTCCGATTTACTTCGCCTCCGGGGCTCTCCCCTTGAATTCGTCGTAGCATGGGCCGCCGTCTGGACCGGACTTCGATTTCTCAGTTTTGAAGCAGGCGCACGCCGTGCTCGACGAGACATCCAATGATGCCACCGTCGTGGCACGACAGATATCCTTCAATTGTTCTCGCCATACCCATTGTCACCACGCTGGCAAATCTTCGAAGCGACACATGTGGTTGGTCTACTCAATCATCTGTAGGTTGATCCTTTTCAACCTGAGGCGGCACCGACGGGCTGCGAACCTCACAAGGGGGCAAAACCCCTCACTGCGACTGCACGCAGCAGGTACGGCGTCGGAGAGCCGCGAAAGGTCTTATCAGAGCCGCCATTCCAGTTGAGAGCCCCCGATGCCAGACCTTGCAGCCCCCGACTGGGATCGCCGGCCTGGGGGCGCTTCGGCGCATATTGGTGCGACAAGGACGCCTACGCGGACTACAAGGTGTTTTGCGACTATTTCGAGCACCGGATGGAC
>NZ_RZOS01001082.1:0-732 GCF_004022605.1 Mesorhizobium sp. M4B.F.Ca.ET.089.01.1.1 | reverse complement strand
GCTGCAGAGGCTGACGCCGCGACGGCAAGTTCAACTTCCACCGAATCATGTCCCCCAAGATCGGGTAGATGTCGTTGTGCTTCGCACCAAAGCGCATAAAGTCGCCCTGGTGGCTGCCGATATCACGGTTTCCGGTGTCATCAAGCGGGAGATAGCTCGACAGTCCGGCCAGTCCCTCGGCTCGGCGCTCCTCTTCATTCAGGTTATAATACCGCCACATCGGATTGCCGTGACTGAAGTCGACGTCATTGAGCGAAGAGAGCAGGCGCTCAGTAAGATCGTCGCCATCGTCAGGCCGACGGTTGCTGAAGCTGAAGTCGTAGACGAGCTTGGCCAGGGCTTTGAGGACCACCGGCTGCGCGGCGACGGTTTTCTCGCGCGCTCGCTCTTCTCCGAAACCTTCAATGTCGCGGACGGCACTCCAAAACCAAACGCCGGTCTCTGTGCGACCATCAATCATCAGGGGAGTAGCGCCGTTAATGTTGCTGCGGTTAAGCAGCAGAATCGCGTTAACTGCCACAAGATCCTTGCGGACAATGCGACCATCATCGTCTGCCCAGCTCTTCACGTCGGTTTCGACAACACCAAGGCCGAGTTCTTCCATCAGCCGCTCCTTGATGAACAGGTTGACCGGATTGGAGTTGTCGAACTGCAGCGCGAGATTCGTATCCACCTTTTTGCCAAGGCGATTCAGGTCATGAAAAAGTTGCCTCTCTTCGTCCGGCTGAAGGC
>NZ_RZOS01001081.1:0-733 GCF_004022605.1 Mesorhizobium sp. M4B.F.Ca.ET.089.01.1.1 | reverse complement strand
CTCCTCGATTCGCGATCGAAGCCACTGGGATGGTGATCATCGCCGCACTTGCTTACTTCCTGATCACAAGGACAAACAACGCCGGGCAGGTACTGCCGATGCTGGGAACGTTTGCCCTTGGCGCGCAGCGTCTAGTACCCCTTATGCAATTGATCTATGCAAACTGGGCGCTCGTGCTGGGCAATATCGCTGGCGTCGAAGCGGTTCTTAAGACGATCGAAGCGCCACTCCCAGCGGACGCACAGGCACCTCCGCCGAGGCGCTTGCCTTTCGATCAGGCAATTGTGCTGAAGGATTTATCGTTCTGCTACGCGCCCGATCAGCCGCCGGTTATCGAACGGTTCAATCTCACCATCGTGAAAGGTGCAAAGGTCGGGTTTGTAGGCAAGACAGGGAGCGGGAAGAGCACGACTGTCGATCTCGTTATGGGCCTGCTCGAGCCGACAAGCGGAGTGATCGAGATCGATGGGAAGCCCCTTGATGAAGGCACCAGACGTGCCTGGCAGAGGCAGATTGCCCATGTCCCCCAGAGTATCTTCCTTTCGGATGCTTCGATCGCCGAGAATATCGCGTTTGGCATCGACCCCGCCGGCATCGATCTTGAACGTGTTCGCAACGCAGCGCAGCAGGCTGCTTTGGCGGGCTTCATCGAAAACTTGCCCAAGGGCTATGAAACGCGGGTCGGCGAACGCGGCGTGCGATTGTCCGGCGGCCAGCGCCAACGAATAGGCAT
>NZ_RZOS01001080.1:0-733 GCF_004022605.1 Mesorhizobium sp. M4B.F.Ca.ET.089.01.1.1 | reverse complement strand
GGCCTGTCTCTTCTATGAGGCGAAAACCTTTGAATACACGCAGAGAACCCCTGCTAGGAGCACCTGATGGTCAGCTCACCGCACTCATCTTACATCGCGGCAGCTACAGGGCGATTTCGCAGGTAAAGCTTTGCATTCGCAATCTGACGCACGGGAGACGTCTTTCTAAGAGAAAGTAGATGTCGACCCTGCAGCGCAGTAGAATGCGGGTCTACCCGGTTCTAGTAACCTGAAGGGTTCACGTCATCAGCGAGCCGCTCAATGCGGCTGAAGATCCCTAGCGCATCGGAATATCCGCTGGATTCAAAATGGAGCGGTTCGACCGGAACCGCTCCTCGTGAATGAACCTCAGACCTGCACCGAGCGGCCGGTCTTTGCCGCTTCGCGTGCGGCCACGGCAAATTTCAAAGATTTCAAACCGTCGCGACCTGTTACCGTTGGTGAGCCATTGCCAGCCATGGCTGCATTGAAGTCACGGACAACCTTGTCGTAGGCATTCACATGGTCGATCTGCTCTTCGACCTGTTCGCCATTCTTGCGCACGAACACACGTCCACCACCACGCTGGAGCAGAACGTCGTCCGCAAAAACGGAAGCCTTTGTGCCAAAGAGCTCAACCGTCGTTCTAGCGTGATCAATAGCAAAGCTCTCGGTAATCCGAACAATTGTGCCGGTCTTCATTCGTGCGACGATCGCGACCGTATCCTCGACTTCCTTCGACGTTATCCCATTG
>NZ_RZOS01000107.1:0-14785 GCF_004022605.1 Mesorhizobium sp. M4B.F.Ca.ET.089.01.1.1 | reverse complement strand
GCGCTGACCTATTTCGGCCTTGCCCGCGGCGGCACCTTCCAGGCTCCGAAGCTCACCGTCGATTCCGTCAGTCAGTCTGCCCTGCTCGAGCGTTCGGGCCTCACCGCGAAGAACTACGTGGCGCTGATGCCCGGCGCCGAATTCGGCCCGGCGAAACGCTGGCCGAGCGAAAGCTACGCCGAACTGGCGCGCGGAATGATGGCTAAGGGCCTGAAGGTCGCGCTGCTCGGCTCCAGGAACGACGCCGAGGTGACGGCGGAGATCGCCGCGCTTGCGCCCGGCGCCGTCGACCTTGCCGGCAAGACGCGGCTGGAGGACGCCATCGACCTCATCGCCGCGGCGCGGCTGGCGGTGTCGAACGACAGCGGGCTGATGCATGTCGCCGCAGCTGTCGGCACGCCGATCGTCGCTGTCTACGGCTCGACCTCGCCTGAGAACACGCCGCCACTTTCCGAGCGGGCCGAACTGGTGTGGCTGGGCCTCTCCTGCTCGCCCTGCCACCAGAAGACCTGTCCGCTCGGCCATCTCAACTGCCTGAAGACGCTCGATGCCGTGCGTGTCGCGGCAGCAGTGGACCGGCTGTTGGAAATGCCGGCCGCCGCATGAATGTCCTGATCGTCAAGACATCCTCGATGGGTGATGTCATCCATACATTTCCGGCTATCGAGGATGCGCGCCGCCACCGTCCGGACGTTTCCTTCGACTGGTGCGTGGAGGAAGCCTTTGCCGGCATCGTCGCCCTGCATCCGGCGATCGGCACCATCCACACGGTGGCGATCCGGCGCTGGCGCAAGCGGCTTTTCAACAGCGACACCTGGCATGAAGCGGGAAGACTGCGCCGCGCCCTGCGCGCTGCCGGCTACGACCTCGTCATCGATGCGCAGGGACTGCTGAAGTCCGCTGTGGTGGCAAAGCAGGCGGCGGCGCCGGTCGCCGGCTTCGACCGGGCAAGCGCGCGCGAACCGTCGGCGACGCTATTCTACGACCACCGCTACGGCGTGCCCCGCGATCTGCACGCCATCGAACGGACGCGGCGGCTGTTCGGCCTGGCGCTCGGCTACCAGCCCGATCTCTCCGGCCTCCAGTCCGGCATCGTGCCGCCGGCGGATGGCCTGGCCGGCACCAGCGGCAATACCGCGTTCCTGCTGCACGGCACCAGCCGCGAAGACAAGAAATGGCCGGTTAAGGACTGGATCGAGACCGCCGGGCTGTTGCTCGAGAGGAAAATGACGCCTGTCGTCACCTGGTCGAACGAGCCTGAAAAGGCAGTGGCCGAGGCGATCGCCAGGGCCGTGCCGCAGGCGGTGCTGGTGCCCAAATCGCCGCTGGCGGTGATCGCCGCGATCATCGGCCGCTCGGCGCTGGTCATCGGCGCCGACACCGGCCTCACCCACCTCGCCAGCGCCTTCGGCGTGCCGACCGTCGCCATCTTCCTGGCCACCGAACCCGGCCTCACCGGCCCGCGCGGGCCGTATGCGTCGACGCTTTTGGCCGCGCCCGGCGGCCGTGTCACCCCTGCGGAGGCAGCGGCGGAAGCCGAGCGGCTGATCGGGCTGCAGGCGCTTGGTCGAGCAGGCGCGGACAGAGATTGATTTATTCAATCAATTCAATTGGAAAGGTCAGCGCCGCCCCTCATCCGCCTGCCGGCACCTTCTCCCCGTATAGTAACGGGGAGAAGGGAGCTAAGCGCGAAATTCAGCGCCACTTTTCAGCGTTTCCGGTTGGCGAAATCATCAGGTGACGGCGTCCTTCTCCCCGTCACTATACGGGGAGAAGTGCCCGGCAGGGCGATGAGGGGCGGCGCCATCCTTGGATTGGAATAGCGCAATTCAGGGACAAATCCTGCCCCCTCAACTTCCCTCAGATGAATTGCACCTGGACGATCTCATACCCCCGGGCGCCGCCGGGCGCGTTGACCTCGATGGCGTCGCCGACTTCCTTGCCGATGAGCGCGCGCGCGATCGGCGAGGAGATCGAGATGCGGCCAGACTTCACGTCCGCCTCCTGGTCGCCGACGATCTGGTAGGTCTTCTTCTCCTCGGTGTCCTCGTCGACCAGCACCACGGTGGCGCCGAACTTGACCTTGTCGCCGCTGAGCTTGGTGACGTCGATCACCTCGGCCCGCGCGATCAGGTCCTCGAGCTCGTTGACGCGGCCTTCATTGTGGCTCTGCGCCTCTTTGGCCGCGTGGTATTCGGCGTTTTCGGAAAGGTCGCCATGCGAGCGCGCCTCGGAGATCGCCTCGATGATGCGCGGCCGCTCTTCCTGCTGGCGCCAGCGCAGTTCTTCCTTCAATGACGCGAACCCCTCGCCTGTCATCGGGACCTTGTTCATATGCCTGACCTTTCCTGCCGCCACCCCCGTTTTTCGGGGATGGCCCTTGTCGATGGGTACAAAAAGAAAACGGTCCGGCAGCCTTGGGCTAACGGAACCGTTTCACCGCAATTTGCCTGAATATAGCAATGTTTGCGCGTTTTTCACGCCAAAAAATCCGGTTTTGAAAAATCATCCGCTGCTTTCGCAAGGGCGATCGCCGCCAAAGCAATCCTTTGCCGGCGCGGCAACAAAAAGCCGGCTACGATCGCTCGCAGCCGGCTGGAAAGGGTGTCGAGGTCGAATCAGCTTCTCAGGAAATGGTCGATCTGCTCGGCCAGCATGCCGTATTCGCGCGAGCCCTTGCCGGTGCGCTTCTCGATTTCGCTGAGCTGTTCGCGGGCGCCCGCAAGGTCGCCGATCTGCAGATGCGCCTCGCCGAGATATTCGCGCACCAGCGTGTAGTCGGGATTGATGCGCAAGGCTTCCTCGTAATAGCCGAGGCCGACGGTGATGCGGCCGGAATGGCGATGCGAATAGCCGAGATAGTTGAGGATGCGCGGATCCTGCTTGTTGGCCGCAAGGCTGAGCACGGCGATCGCCTCGTCATAGCGCCCGGCCATCGCAAGATCGTGGCCCGCCTCATAGATGTTGTTGTCGTCCAGCATGCCGTACTTCGGCGTCACGCATTTCTGCTTCTTCTTGTCCCAGACCTCGCCCTTCTTGCATTGCGGGGTGTTTCCGCCTCCGCCGCCGCCGCCTTCGCCGGCCGTGAAGGCGGGCGCCACAAAGAGCGGCAAAGCCACAACAGCCATGACCTGGATCAGCAAACGTCTGCGCATCGGAGCCTCCTTGAGAATGACAATGGGATATTAACGCCGGGCCTGCCTTCTTTCATCCCGGAAAAGCGGAGCGCGTGAAAAACCTGCGCTCCAGGCCCGCATCACCGGCATTTTGCCTGAAACAGGCCGAACATGACGTGACGCGCGCCACAAATCCGCTATCATCCGGCAAACGGCCGATGGAGCATGCGGAGCAGGCCAGTGCAGCAGCGCCTCGAAAAGGAATGGGAGCTTTCGATCGGTCCCGATACCGTGCGCCTGTTCATTCTCAAGGCCAAGGCGCTGAGCGCGGCCGTCAACGAGGACTATGCCGACGGCGCCGAGCACGAGATCGAGTTCGACGGCGACACCCGCGACAGCCACCATCATGACGGTCTCGTCGAGGAGAGCTCGGAAAACCTGACCGAGGAGGAGCTGCGCGAACTGATCGACGACCTCAATGTCGACGAAGCGGCCGAGCTGATCGCCCTCGCCTGGGTCGGCCGCGGCGACTATGACGCCGCCGAATGGGCCGACGCGCTGGCCGCCGCGCGCGAGCGCGCCAACAAGCGCACGGCCAAATATCTGCTCGGCATGCCGCTGCTCGCCGACTGGCTGGAGGAAGGGCTGGAAGCGATCGGCGCGTAACGCGTTGGTAACCGATTGTGATCGGTCGGATGCGCCTTCGAAGGCAACTTCGCCATGCCGACGCCGTTTCCGGGCGATGGCAACGCTGAGCATTTCCGGATTTTTCAGGCTGGCGCTGCCTTTGGCAGCGGCGGTTTTGCTGATCACGCCGGCCGATGCCAGGCATCGTCACAGGCAGCCGCTGACACCGCGTCTGGAGCAGCCGTTGACGCAGCGGGCCGATCAGCCCCTGAGGCCGAGGAGCAAGCACCGTGCGAGATCGCGGGGCAAACGGCATATCGCGTCAGAGCTGACGCAGCACCAAACGCAGGATCAGCCGACCTTACCCGCCGATGTTTCGGTACCAGAGCCACGTCCCGCGGAAGCGCAAAAGACCGATGCCGCCACGAAGGAAGAGCGGAAGGCTGCAGGACCAAGGGACGCCGACGCATCAGATCGGATCGATCAGGAAAAGTCTCCGCAGGAGAAGCGGCAGCAGCCCGAGCCTTCGGCCCCGGAGCCGTCAACAGAGATGGAAACTCAACCTGAAGCGCCGGCCGCGGCGCCGATTCCGACGCAAAGACCCGACAAGGCGGAACCGGAGGTCGAGCCGCCCGCCGTCACCCCGAAGCCACCTGAAAAACCGGCAGAATCCGGCGACAACAAACCGCCGCCCGATCCTCGTTCGGCGATCCTTCCCGAGCAACAGATGCCAGAGGAAGAACTGGCCTGCCGCCGTCGGCTGACATCGATGGGCGTCGACTTCGAGGAACACAAGGCCGAGCAGGAACCCGAGATTGGCTGCTCGATCCCCTACCCGATCGTGCTGAAGACGCTGGGCAAATCCATGGCTATCAGCCCCGGCGCCGAATTGAACTGCGCGATGGCCGAGGCGGCGGCACGCTTCACCGCCGACATCATCCAGCCTGCCGTCGAGGCCAAGTTCGGCACGGAATTGAAGTCGATCGGCCAGGCTTCCGCCTTCGTCTGCCGGGCGCGCCACAACGGAGGCAAGATGTCGGAGCACGCTTTCGGCAACGCGCTCGACATTGCCAGCTTCACGCTGGCGGACGGCAGGAAAATCGAGGTCGGGCCGGCGCCGCCCGAACAGGACGCGCAATTCCTGGGCACGGTGCGCAAGGCCGCCTGCGGACCGTTCAAGACGGTGCTTGGCCCGGGCAGCGATGCCGACCATTCGCTGCACTTCCACCTCGACCTGGAGCCGCGCCGCCACGGCGGCACCTTCTGCCAGTGACCCCGCAATTCGTGACCGCCGCAATTCGGCCCCAGGCGTGAATGCGGGCGCTGATCTTTCCTTTACACTTGCGGATTAACCTTATGCCATCGGCAGCATGACCCCTGCGGGATCAGCTCTGGGACGGGACGCCTATCAATGGCCGGAAGACTTGGCGCCGTGCTTGCCATGGCGCGACAGAACAATCGTGCGCGCTCCGCTGCCGCCAGGCTGGTGACGCTGCTTGCCATCGCGACCGTATCGGCCTGCAACACCGGCGACGTGTTCTCGCTGCAGCCTGCAGTCGATGTCGGCAACCAGACCGCCGCCGTCCCCGAGGCGCCCCAATATTCAGCGCCCCAATATTCAGCGCCCCAATATTCAACGCCACAGTATTCCGGCATGCAGCGCCTCGTTCCGTCCAACCCCTACATGACCGCCGCCTATCCGCGCATGGACGAGCCGATGTCGCCGACCGAGCAGATGCCGGCCAGCGAGGTCGACTGCCGCAACGAGCTGAAGCGCCTCGGCGTCGCCTACACCGATGTCCAGCCGATCCATGAGGGCCAGTGCGGCATCGACTTTCCTGTCAGGGTTTCGGCCATCGGCAGCGTCCAGATGAAGCCCGCCGCGACGCTGACCTGCAACATGGCTGCCACCTTCGCAACCTGGACCAGGAACGAGCTGGTGCCTGCCGCTCGCTGGCGTTACTTCTCAGGCGTCAGGACCATCCACCAGGGGTCCAGCTATTCCTGCCGCAACATCGCCGGCGAAGGCGTCCTGTCCGAGCACGGCAAGGGCAACGCGCTCGACGTCATGAGCATCGAGCTCAACAACGGCGACGACATCGACGTGCGCAAGCCCGGCCTGTTCGCCTTCCGCACCCGCGGCTTCCTCAACAATGTGCGCGCCGACGGCTGCCAGTATTTCACCACGGTGCTCGGACCCGGCTACAATTACGACCACCGCAACCATTTCCATTTCGACATCAAGAACCGCAGGAACGGCTACCGCGCCTGCCGCTGACGACGAGCGGTTCCCTTTGCCCAATGCATGCAACGGCGCATAAGGTGACGCATGCGTTTGGGAGTGGCCTCTCGTGAGTAAGCGAAGCCTTCGGCGCCGCGCGTCGACCTGGCTGGCGGCACTTTGCGCCGGATATCTGGGGCTGGCCTACGTCGCCGCGCCGGAATTCTGGACCTGGCGCGAGCGCGGCTATCGCACGCAGCAATTCGAAATGGTGACGCATACGCCGCAAGGCATTCCGGGCGACCCGATCAATGTCGGCCTTGTCGGCACCGAAAAGGAGGTGGTGCACGCCTTCGCCGTCGCCGGCTGGGACACGGCCGACGCCGTCTCGCTGAGAACCGCCATCGACATCGGCGAAAGCGTGTTGTTTTCGCGTCCCTATCCCGATGCGCCGATGAGCAGGCTGCTGTTCGAGGGCCGCGCCCAGGACCTGGCCTTCGAAAAGCCGGTCGGCGACAGTGCCGACCAGCGCCACCATGTCCGCTTCTGGCAGACCAACACGGTCGGCGATGACGGTCGTCCGCTCTGGCTCGGTGCCGCGAGCTTCGACCGTGGCGTCGGCCTCAGCCACGACACCGGAGCGATAACCCATCACATCGCCCCCGACATCGACGCCGAGCGCGACTTCCTCGTCGGCGACCTCGCCAAGGCTGGCCTGCTTGCCTCGACCAGCGAAATGGCTGGCATCGGCGCGACGAAGACCGGACGCAATGGCGGCGGCGATCCGTACTTCACCGATGGCATGGCGGTGGTCGGGGTGTTGAAGACGCTGCCCTAGCGTATTTGCGCCAATCTTTGCCCAGCACCAGCACGCCGTCCCGAAAAACAATAGCCGCTGCTATTTTCGAATGCACTGCAGCAATGCTATTGACCCCTCATGCTATACGTTGAAATCGCCACCGTGGCCGTCCTCATCTGCGTGAACGGCCTTCTGGCAATGTCCGAGCTTGCCATCGTCTCGTCACGCCCCGCCCGCCTCAAGGCGATGATCGACCGCAACGTCAAGGGCGCCGGCCGCGCGCTGGCGCTCGGCTCCAATCCCGGCAAGTTCCTGTCGTCGGTGCAGATCGGCATCACCCTGGTCGGCGTTCTCTCCGGCGCCTTTTCGGGCGCCACGCTCGGCGAGCGCCTGGCCGCCTTCCTCGCCTCGAACGGCATCCGCGAGAACATTGCCGATCCGCTCGGCGTCGGTATCGTCGTCGCCATCATCACCTATGCCTCGCTGATTGTCGGCGAGCTGGTGCCGAAGCAGATCGCGCTGCGCGATCCCGAGCGCGTCGCCGTCCGGGCGGCGCCCGCGATGACCGTCCTCGCCACCATCTCGGCGCCGCTCGTCTTCCTGCTCGACATTTCCGGCCGCGCCGTCCTCTGGCTGCTCGGCCAGCGCGGCGAGAGCGAGGAGAAGGTCACCGACGAGGAGATCAAGATGCTGGTCGCCGAGGCCGAGCATCACGGCACCATCGAATCCGACGAGCGCCGCATGATCGCCGGCGTCATGCGGCTCGGCGACCGCGCCGTGCGCGCAGTGATGACGCCGCGCACCGAGGTCGACTGGATCAACCTGCAATCAGACGAGGCGACGATCAGGAAGCTGCTGATCGAGACCCAGCATTCGCGCCTGCCGGCCGGCGACGGCAACGTCGATGCCATGGTCGGCGTCGTCCAGACACGCGACGTGCTGGCCGCGATCCTCGGCGGCAAGGTGCTGGAGCCGCGCCACCATGTGCGCGCCGCGCCCATCGTCCACGATCAGGCCGATGCGCTGGATGTGCTGCAGAAGTTGAAGGAATCCGACGTGCCGATGGCGCTCGTCCATGACGAGTACGGCCACTTCGAGGGCATCGTCACGCCGGCCGACATACTGGAAGCCATCACCGGCGTCTTCCGCTCCGACCTCGACGCGGGCGAGGAGGAGAATGCCGTCAAGCGCGAGGACGGCTCCTGGCTGCTCGCCGGCTACATGCAGGCCGACGAGATGGCCGAAGTGCTCGGCATCGACCTGCCCGAGAACCGCGACTACGAGACCGTCGCCGGCTATGTGCTGTCGCACCTGCACCACCTGCCGGCGACCGGCGAATGCGTCGACGCGCAGGGCTGGCGCTTCGAGGTCGTCGACCTCGACGGCCGCCGCATCGACAAGCTGATCGCCACCCGCCTGCCGGATGGTCACCGCCAGATCGCGCGCTGACATCAGGCGGCGCTATGCCCCCTGTGGCGCGAGACCTTCTCGCGGTTGCCGCAGGTGCGCATGCTGCACCAGCGGCGTTTGCCGCCGCGCGACGTATCGAGGAAAAGCCAGCCGCAGCGAGGACAGGAATGCAGCCTGTCCCGCGGCAAGCTGAAGAAGGCTTGGACCGACAGCAAAGCAAGGAACGCCGTGACGGCATCCGGGTCCCGCCACTGGCTCGGCTGCGGTCTGGTGTCGTGCAAGTCGACCGACCCGGTGGCTAGCGGGCTCGCCGCGCATGAGAACAGGACGCTGAGCGGCTCGGTCGCGGACGGTTTGCCCGCGGCGATCGGCTCAAAAATCTGAAAAGACGCTTCACGGACTTCGCGAACCCGTTCCACGAAGCGCCCATCTTCGATCTCGGAAACGGCCTGCGCCTGGTGATGGTCGGCAAGCCCTGAAGCCATCAACCAGTTGGCAACATCCTGGGTCGACTTGAACAGCTCATTATCGGGCGCCGGCACGCGCCGGTCGAACACGGCGTTCGACAGGTCCAGGGCGGAATGCCCGCCTATGAAGTGCTCCGGCACCCATTCGGTGTAGGCCTGCGCCATGGAACATAATCCCATTAACCGCATTACACAGTTACGATGTAACCGCCATCATACAGATATGCGGTTTCAAGGCCAGAGCGTCGCCAGCAGCACGGGAACCATGGGAGAAAGACGATGCGAAGCGATCCTTACAAGACACGCCACGGAACCATCCGTGCCGACGGCCTCGACATCTTCTACCGTCATGCAGGCGACCCGGACCGTCCGGCAATCCTGCTGCTGCACGGATATCCGACTTCCTCACATGTCTATCGCAACATCATCGAGCCACTGGCGGAGACAGCCTATGTGGTGGCACCGGATATGCCCGGTTTCGGCTTCTCGTCCGCCCCTTCCACCGACGCCTATGACTACACGTTCGAGAACCTCGCCAACACGATCGAGGCATTCATTGAGGCCCTCGGTCTCGAGCGGTTCTTTCTTTATATCACCGACTTCGGCGCGCCCGTCGGTTACCAACTCGCGACACGACGGCCGGATCGTATCCTCGGCCTGATCGTCCAGGACGGCAATGCCCATGAGGAGGGGCTGGGACCGGATTGGGACGCACCCAAGGTGTTCTTCGCCGAACCGACGGACAACAACCGCGCCAAGCTGCCGGACTGGATGAATTTCGAGGGCACCCGCAACCAGTATATCGGCGGTCTTCCCGAACGTCTGAAGGTCTTGTTTCCGCCCGAGAGTTGGCATCTCGACACCGAGCGCCTGGAGAGGCCCGGAAACACTGACATTCAGTTCGAACTCTTCACAGATTATGGCTCACACATCGCGCGCTTCCCCGCCATCCAGGCCTACTTGCGCAACCACCGGCCAGCTTGCCTTGTGCTGTGGGGCCGCCATGACGCCTTCTTCGCGGTGGATGAGATCATGGCCTACAATCGCGACCTCCACGCCATCGAAATCCATGTCTTTGAAAGCGGCCACATGCTGCTTGAGACGCACCATCGCCAATGCGCGGCGCACATCGCTCACTTCATGCACGAGGTGGAGACCGGGGTCTTTCGCGATTCCGAAAGGCGCTGACCGCGACGGTCAAACGGCTGCCTCGATCGGCTCGGCAAGCTTCGGGTTCGCGCGCGCGGCGATCAGGCAGCCGGCGACGATCAGGCATGCTCCCGCGAGCGTCGTCCATGTGACTGCCTCGTCGAAGAAGAACCAGCCAAACGCGATCGCCCAGATGAAGGCCGAGTATTCCGTTGGAATGAGATATTGCGCTTCGGCGCGGGCGTAGGACCAGCTCATCAGGAATTGGCCGGCAAGCGACAGCGCGGTCACGCCGGCCAGGGGAAGCCAAAGACTGGCCGGCAGGGCGATGGCGAGCCAGGGCGCGGCGAGGCCGAGGATGATTGCAACGGCGAGGCTCTGGAAGAACATGATCTCGATTGGCTTGGCCACCTGCGCCTGTTGCCGGGCGAGGATCAAATTGTAGCCGTAGAACACCGTCGATACGAGCACCGCCGCCGTGCCAAGCAGCGCATCGTGCGAATAGCTTGCCTGCCCGAACTGGCCGGACACGATGATCGCCACGCCGGCGATGCCGGCCATCGATGCCCAGATTGCCTCGCGCCGGACCCGCTCGGCCAGCAACAGCGCGGCGAGGAAGAGAGCGATCAGCGGCGCAACGAAGCTCAGCCCGACGGCCTCCGCGAGCGGCAGCCTGCCAAGCCCCCAGAAGAATGATATCAGGACGATGCCGACAACCACGGCGCGCAGCGCATGCAGCCTCAGCACCGCAATGGTTGGCAGCGAGCGCGACCCCGCCGACCAAGCTGCGCCCGCGACTGCTGTCGCGAGAAAGCTGCGCCACAGCACCGTATTGTAGACGCCCACGGCGATAACCAGCGTCTTCATCGCCGCATCCATCCCGGACAGCAGGAAGATCGCGAGCGCGCATACGAGCACCGGGACCATCGGGGAAACGGCGCCTGTCAGGCTGGATGTCTTCACGGCTGCACTCATCTGGCCGCGGATATCTCAGGGCAAACGGCAGGGCCAGATGGCAGTGCGCCCGAAATTGCGGTCCAATCCGGATCAGCTGCAGCGCCGGGTTGCGACCGAAGAGAGCGTCTCAGACTGAATGTCGACGCGCTCCTCGCTATCGGCCTTCGCCTTCCTCGCTTATCATTGACCGGCCCCAAAAGGTGGGAAGCGCGGCGAAGGTCCCTATATCGGCAGCCATGGATGCATCGAGCGACCACACGCTGAACGAAGAGCTTCTCTCGGCCACCCAGCGCCTGTCCTTCGATTATTTTCTCAAGGAGGCCAACCCGGCAAACGGACTGATCGCCGATCGCAACACGCCGGCGTCGCCAGCCAGCATCGCCGCCGTCGGGCTCGCTCTGTCGGCCTATCCCGTCGGCGTCGAGCGCGGATTCATGACGCGTGACGCCGCCGTCGAACGGACGCTCGCCACGCTTCGTTTCTTCTGGAACGCGCCGCACGGGCCGGAGCCCGACGCCACCGGCTATAAGGGCTTCTACTATCATTTCCTTGACATGCGGACCGGCCGCCGCGTCTGGAAGTGCGAGCTGTCCACCGTCGACACCGCGCTTCTGCTTGCCGGCGTGCTGGCCGCCGGCGCCTATTTTGACGCCGACGACGAGGCCGAACTGGAAATCCGCCGACTTGCCGATGCGCTCTACCGCCGTGCCGACTGGCGCTGGGCGCAGAACGGCGGCGCCACCGTCACCCACGGCTGGCGGCCCGAGAAAGGCTTCCTGCGCTGCCGCTGGCAAGGCTATGACGAGGCGGTGATCCTCTATGTGCTGGGCCTCGGCTCGCCGACCCACCCGCTGCCGCCCGAGAGCTATGAAGCCTGGCTCTCCACCTACAAGTGGAAAAAGATCTATGGGCGGGAACTGGTCTATGCCGGCCCGCTCTTCATCCATCAGTTCTCGCATGTCTGGATCGATTTTCGCGGCATCCGCGACGCTTTCATGCGCGAGCACGGCAGCGACTATTTCGAGAACAGCCGCGCGGCGAGCTACCTGCAGCGCGATTATGCCATCCGCAATCCGAAGGGTTTCGTCGGCTATGACGAGAATTGCTGGGGCATCACCGCCAGCGACGGCCCGGGCCTGAAAAAACTCCACATGACGATCGGTGACCGACGCTTCTTCGGCTATCTGGCGCGCGGCGCGCCCTTCGGCCCCGATGACGGCACCTTGTCGCCATGGGCGGCGATCACCTCATTGCCCTTTGCGCCGGAGATCGTCCTGCCGGCGCTGCGCCATTTCCACGAGATCGACCTGCACGAGGGCAACCCTTACTGCTTCACCGCGAGCTTCAATCCGACGATCGCCGCCGCCGACGGCCGCGCCTGCGGCTGGGTATCGCCGGACCATGTCGGCATCAACCAGGGGCCGATCGCCCTTATGATCGAGAATTACCGGTCGGATTTCCCGTGGCGACTGATGCGCCGTGTGCCGGCCATTACCACGGGCCTGCGACGCGCCGGATTTTCGGGTGGCTGGCGGTAGGAGCGGCCAGGATAAGGCGCCAGCGGATTGAAGCTGCAAGCGATGTCCAGAATCGGCCGCGGCATTCAAGGCTCCAGCACGACCTTGCCTGTCGAGCGCCGCTCCTCGATCAGAGGGCCGCTTCGCTAGCCTGGTTGAGCGCATACTGAGAGAGCATCGCGAGGGGGTTCGGCGACAATCAGGAACGTTGGAATGTCGGCTCCTTCTGGAACCAAAAATCATATCTCAAGAGTCGACGTCAGCAGGACATTCTTGGGTTGGAAAACCTGCAAGAGATTTTATGCATTTCGCGCAAGGAAAGTTAATCGGATCGGACGAAACTGCCCAATCCCCATCGTTCGATAGAATGGCAGTTCAACATGCGCACAGTATTGTTCGCCATTTTTGTTTTTCTGAGCTGGGCAATCCCCGTTCAAGCATCTCCCTCTCCGGAAGTCTTGCGGATATGGAACGACGTAAAGACCGCCTATTTGGCGGGAAAATTCGATCAGCTCGATGAATTGATCGAAGCCTATCAGCGGGACGATGCACGAACGGAGAGCGGGAGCATAAAGGCAGCGATAGTCTACGAGGTGCTGGAAAGTACGAAATTCCTTTATGGCACCTACTCGTACGGAACCTTGAACCAGATGGAAGCGCAGGCCGACAAATGGATCGAGTCCTACCCAGGGTCACGCGCTGCGCGGATCACCAAGGCCATCGTCATGAACAATCGGGCCTGGAATGCTCGCGGAGAAGGGTATGCCAATACCGTGACTCCCGAGCAGTGGAATGCATTCTTCGTCTACAGCAGGCAGGCCAAGGATTATCTACAGTCGGTGAAGCAAGGTACTGCCGCAGACCCCGAGTGGTATGCGACAATACTGAAGGTCGCCAGAGGCCTGCCAAGCTCCGATATCGATTTCGACGCGCTTGCCAGTGAAGCGCTTGATGCACATCCCGACTACATACCGATTTACCGGGAAATCGTGCGAACGAACCTGCCGCAATGGGGCGGCACGCGACAGACCCTGGAATTTTGGATCGACCGCATGGCCAAGGCGTCCGGAACTGACGCAAGCTACGCGCGAGCCTATTGGGGAGCCGCTGACGATTTCTACCGCGACGTCATCTTTAATGACACCGACGCGGACTGGTCACGGGTAAGGACCGGCTTTAGAGCGATAGTCCACGACTATCCGACGAACTGGAACATCAACATTTTTGCTCGCCTCGCGTGCCTTGCACAGGACAAGGCAACAACCAAGGAACTTATGGAGCGGCTTGGCAACGCAATCGATGCCGAGGCCTGGCTTTACCGAGAGATGCCTGCCTCCTGTCGGGAGTGGGCATCCGAGCCTGATCCCCAAAATCCGCCTAAGATGGATGAGTTCGTCCTCGTCGAAGCCTACGGCAGGGACAAGGACGGCATCATGCAAGCGATGGTCGGTCCAATGGAGCAGCCCAGCGAAGCGGCAGCCGTGGCAAAGGCTCAAATCCTGGCGAAAACTTACGAAGGAGTTCAGGCCTACAAGCTCATTCCGGACCCGCAAACCGGCAACTACAAAAGGCCGATCATACTGTTCCGATACGGTGTCATACCGTACGGACGATAACATTGGTCAGCATCGGAGCGCGTCGTCGGACGTAGAGTAGACAATTCCAAAATCGGTTTGTGGATAATTTAGTCGAGTCCGATCAAGGGATCAGCAAGACCTTGCCTGTCGAGCAGCGCTCCTCGATCAGCCGATGCGCGGCGCTGGCCCGATCCAGCGGGATGCGGCCGCCAATCGCCACCCGCAACCGGCCGCCAGCAGCCAAATCGAAAAGCTGGCGCAGGCTCGCCCGCAGTTCTTCGGGCGACATGAGCGGCAGCAGCGCAAAACCTCTCAGCGACTGGTTTCGGCCGATCATCGCCTCCAGATCGGCGGCCGAGAGTTGAAACCGGCCAAGTGCCGCAAACACCAGCTCGCCGCCTTGTGACAAGAGATCGAGGAACTCTTTGGTCATCGCGCCGCCGACCGTATCGAAGATCGTGTCGACGCCGCTCTCCGTCGCGTCCCTGACCTCAGCGACCCAGTTGTCAGCGCGATGGTCAATCGCCACATCGGCGCCAAGCGAGCGGACAAGGTCGAGCTTGGCCTCGCCGCCGGCCAGCGCGATCACCCGGCGGGCACCCTGCGCCTTTGCCAGTTGCAAGAGCAGCGAACCGACGCCACCTGCGGCGGCAGGGATCAGCACCTGTTTGTCGGCGACCGGGCTTTGCCGCAGCAGGTGCAACGCCGTCAGCCCCTGAACCATCAGGGCGCAGGCATCCTCGAAGGAAAGCGCATCCGGCAGAGGAACGGCCAGACCGGCGTCGATCGCCACATATTCGGCGTAACCGCCGAACGGCCGGCCGGAGGCGAACAATGGCGCCGCGACGCGTCTTCCCAGAAGGAGCTGGTCCACGCCCTCCCCGACAGCCTCGACAACCCCGGCGGCCTCGACGCCAGGGAACATCGGCAGGCGCGGCGTCACCG
>NZ_RZOS01001078.1:0-736 GCF_004022605.1 Mesorhizobium sp. M4B.F.Ca.ET.089.01.1.1 | reverse complement strand
ACCCCGGTCAACTGGCACCCGCAGGTGCCGGGGAAATCGCGATCATCGGAGCGGGAACGGCCGGGGACACTCAAGATGCCGCTTCACCGCCAAATGAGCAGATCGGCACCACCGCGCTGGCCCCCGCTGCCCCACCCGATGCCGATAACCCGGCCGTGGCGGCAACCACTGCAGATCCTGATTCCATCGAGGCCCCGCATCTGCAGATAGGCTCGGATGCCATGGACCCAGCGTCCATTGGACCCGCACGGTCCGCCCCTGAAGCCCGTGTCGTGCCTGGCGGGGACGTATCCGGCCAGGAGCCCGGGCCTGTCCGGCCGCCGATATACCGCCCAAGACTCGAACGGTCGCGGACCAGGCGTGAGCCCCGGCTTCCCTCTGCCGACACGGAGCGGGAGTATCAGGATATCGAAGCGGACCTGCGACTATTGTTCGGCCCGGGAGATTGGGGGATCGAACTGAGCGCGCTGCTGCGCCAGCCGGCCGGGACTGAAGTTGAGGTGCTGGAAGACGGAGAAGAGACTTGGCTGGGCGCGCTCGACGACCGCCTTCTCGAGCCGCTTGCGTTGGCGGATGGTGCCCGTGTCCTCTCGGAAGGACTGTCGATCGAGGCCCTCGGGCTGCCCGTCCGGTGGCACCGCTCGTCGCGCGACATCCACATATTCGGGGAGCATCCGAGCGTCGCAGGTTTCGTCAGCCAGCCTCGAGTAGCCATCGGGCGCGAGAACGTGGTCGT
>NZ_RZOS01001077.1:0-737 GCF_004022605.1 Mesorhizobium sp. M4B.F.Ca.ET.089.01.1.1 | reverse complement strand
CGCTGAGCCCGAGCATCGGCGCCAGCTTCGATCGCGGGATTTTCCGTCGGTCGCGGGCGTTGCGAAGGCTGGTGCTGATTTTTTTTCGATTTCGGCGCTTAACTCCAGTTCGCCGAAGCTGGTTTTCCGATAGACCGGCTTGTCAATTTGCGGATCGTCGATCTGCTGTAAACCGAGGTGAGAAATCCATTCTTCGAAAGAAGGTCCTGCCATTGCTCCTGCCAAGTGACGTTGATCTTCGGTGTTCGTTCGAATCAATGTAACCGAATTGGTTGACTGGATGCCACCTTGGAATCTAGTGGGCCTGCCAGAATTATGGGCGCGTCGCTTCGCGAAACCGCTCTATGCCTTCGGCACGGAGCCTTGCCTACAGCCAGTCTCCGCCCATTCGGGTGACGATCGGACGCGCGGGCCGCTACGCGGCCAGAACCCCGTCATCAGTACACCAAATTGGGATAGCGCCCGTTTACAGAACGGCCCGAAATCAGCATAGTGCGCCAGGTCGGGCAATACGAGTTGGTGATGGTAAGTCGCTAGCCCTTCTTGCCACTCACCGCGGGAGCCGTCCTGGCGCTAGCCAGTGACGGCTCCTTTCATTTGCGGGTGACGGCCGCGATCGCGGCCGACTTTGTCACCTCAGAGAGGGAAAGAGGGCTCTGCCCTCTCTCCCTCGCAAGCAAAAAAACGGTCTCCCCGTCCTTCCTCCGCTGCGCCTTCGGCTGCGCTACGTGCAGGAT
>NZ_RZOS01001076.1:0-742 GCF_004022605.1 Mesorhizobium sp. M4B.F.Ca.ET.089.01.1.1 | reverse complement strand
GAAAGATTGTGGACAGGGCCATGCAGGTGGGCCGGCTCGAGATCGCTCCTGGCGCACGCGAATGCGACGTGGGCGCCGCCATAGTTAATGCTTTGGTCAAGGGCACTCCGGAAATCCCGGGCGGTGTTTGCGCCTTTCCAACTATGCCGGTTGGCGCTCCCGCCAATGCGCCGCATCTTTCGTGGTCTGACGCGAGCTATAAGATGGGCTGTCAGACTAACTTCGAGATTGGCGCCTTCCGACACCGCTATGCCTGCGCCTTGTCCCGGACGGTATTTTTGGGCGAGCCAACCGCTCGCGCGCGGCACCTACATCAAGCCGCTTTGGACGGCTTTCTCGCGCAGGTCGAAACGATACGGCCTGGAGTTGCGTGCTCTGAAGTTTCGCAAGCGTTCCAGCGCGCCTTTAAACCATACGGCGTGCGGAAGGAATCCAGAAGCGGCTACTCCATCGGCCACGGTTGGGTCGACGGCGGAATCAGCTTCCAGGTGGACGACGACACCGTGATTGAACCTAACATGACCTTCCACGTTCTCATCGGTATTTTTGAGAAGGATGACGGCTACGTCTTCAGTGAGACTGTCCGAGTGACTGAGAACGGCGCGAAGTCGCTAAGCAATATGTCACGCGATTTGTTGGTAAATTGCTGACTTTAAGCATAGCGGCCGGCAAGGTTCTCGTTGACTTCGGATTCCGAAAGGATTCCTGATGGCCAGGACGGATTTTCGACACAGAACGTACG
>NZ_RZOS01001075.1:0-744 GCF_004022605.1 Mesorhizobium sp. M4B.F.Ca.ET.089.01.1.1 | reverse complement strand
TCCCAGTTCGAGAACTGCGTTTCCCTTCACGAGAGAAAGGAGATTCCAAATTAACTCCGTTTGATTGTCACTTTTTCTGGGGGGGTTTATTACGTCTCCAAAATATAGATAATCTTCACTGAAGTATAATCTGATTTCCGTCAGCGATGCGTTTCCTTTAAGATTGTCAGCCACGTATTTTTTCCTCTTACCACTGTTATCCAAAGAGCTTTTGTTCCACCATGATTATTCGCATATATTGCACCGCAGTTAAAGAGAATATTTGTGAAGGTTTTCATTGGTATGTCAATTTATTGTGACAGTAAGCTACCAAGGCGTGTTGGAGATTGTATCGTCTGCCGATAAGGGGTCTGTCGAGCCACTCTCCCGCGAGTACACATCACCCGCCACCCCTCCACAACGGCCCGTCTAGGACGGGAAATGGGAAGGCATCAGCTTCCGTCGCATTCGGACCTACCCGTAGGCACAGTCGGGGCAGGCGAGTGTCGGCCTGGTAGACCCTTTCAGTTCGACACCGTGCTCATCGCGACTCGAATTATGTCCCCAATCAGCGACTTGAACTTGTCGAGAGCCGTTGGCACGATGCGCCGCTCGCTCTTATGGGACGCTGAAGCCGAGGGAACTTCCGCTCCGCGCAATGCTACATACCGGGGCTACACCTATTTGGTCGATCTGTTCGAGTTGAAGCTGGAGAACAAGCGTGTGCTCAAACTCATCCAGCATTGCTCAAGGCCGAGTTGATGG
>NZ_RZOS01001074.1:0-749 GCF_004022605.1 Mesorhizobium sp. M4B.F.Ca.ET.089.01.1.1 | reverse complement strand
GTTCTCGGACTGGGTGTCGAATGTCGGCAGGCGCGATACGGATCGCGCCCGTGAGTTTCTGGTGACGAGCGGCCTACGCATATCGTTCGAACGGCGGCCCCATTTCGGCTCCCGAGACGACAAAATCGAAACAGCGCGTGAGTAGTCCCATCCTGCTTGATTTACTGAATCCTTGTCCCACGAAATTGCACCGTCAGGCCTGAGGATCTAGAAGCCGCACACCCTCACCCTTTTGACCAGCGTACAAGAATTCGACGCCAGCTCTTGTTAACGCCGCCTCAATGGCTTGTAGAGTGCTGATCCGGGAGTCCACCTTTCCGTTCTCCAACCTGGCCAACGCGTTCAGCGATACGATTGCTTTGTCTGCAAGCTCCTGCTGCGACCAACCAAGCAATGCCCGCGCGGCTCGAATCTGTCGTGGACTGACCATGAGTCCACAATCGACAGGTCGGATTTCTCCGCCACCTATAGGTGTATTTTACACCTTGTAAGGTGTTTGGAATGCCTTATATCATCGAGATCTGAGCCTTGGGAGATTAGGGATCCAACGCTGGATAGTTCCCGTGGAAGAAGGGCGTTGTCGCCTCTCCCTGCAAAAGATGCGAACCTATGAAGGGCGCGAAATGGAGTTGCTGCAGAGCGGCCTGAAGCTCCGACAATTGCAGGTCTTTCGCGCGGTGCTGCGGGCCGGATCGACGAGGCAAGCAGCTATCGCGCTCGGGATTAGCCAACCGGCGGTGAGCCAGCAC
>NZ_RZOS01001073.1:0-749 GCF_004022605.1 Mesorhizobium sp. M4B.F.Ca.ET.089.01.1.1 | reverse complement strand
ATCGCGGGCCTTGGGCGGCAGGTGATTGACCACCCGGCTGCCGATCTCGACTTCCCCCGAGCTGATATCCTCGAGGCCGGCGATCATGCGCAGCAGTGTGGACTTACCACAGCCGGAGGGGCCGACCAGAATAACGAACTCTCCATCCTTGACATCGACGGAAATGCCTTTCAGCGCTTCGACTAGGCCGTAATACTTACCCACGTTGTTGATAAAAACACTTGCCATACTCTTCCCTTTTCTGACCTTGGGCGGCTGGATGCCGTGTCGGGACTACGGTCGAGACACCGCCTCGCCCGGCTTCCGACTACTGAATATTCCCCAGTAGGGTGGTCATGGCAGCAGTCATGGCGCTGGCATAGCTATCGCGATCCTTCACCTCGAATAGGAAACGATTCGACGCGGCATCGGCGTCCGTCCACGTCGTGACCCCATTCGCATCGCACTTGATGTCGACCGGACGGAAGCCGAAAACCGTATCGCCTTCGTTGGACCCTGCGATAATCTTGCCCACCTTATCCACGGCTTGGGACACCATGTGGAAGAAGCCCGCCGTGGACCACATGTGGCGATGGTCCCGGATAGTGTAGGAGCTCAGTATATCACTTTGCGGCGCCAGCAGCGGTTGTAGGTAGCGTGCGTCTGTGCGCGCCTCCAGAGAGTAGGTGAAGTAGCTTTGCAGGACGGGCGACAACTTCGGTAGAACGTCGCTCTGTTTAAAACGATAGTAAGTCCCGAACCGCTTGACC
>NZ_RZOS01001072.1:0-749 GCF_004022605.1 Mesorhizobium sp. M4B.F.Ca.ET.089.01.1.1 | reverse complement strand
GTTCTGGGAGCGCACGCAGAGCGTTGACGACCTCGTCCAGTTGCGACCGGGCTGCGGCGGCGATGTCGAAGATGTCGCGCGGTTTGGCTTCCGATCCCCGGTAATATACCTTCTTGGCGATAATTTCCGGAATGGTCTCGAGACGCACCGTCGTGCCTTCCACCGCACGGGTCTCGAAAGGCATCGTTGTCAGCGCTCCGGCAACGATGAAGTCGATTTCGCCAATTCCCTCGAAGGCGAACTTCTGAAACCGAAGCCCGTCACCCAGATAGTCGGACGGCATCGTTTC
Organism: Mesorhizobium sp. M4B.F.Ca.ET.089.01.1.1; assembly: GCF_004022605.1. Lineage (NCBI taxonomy): Bacteria > Pseudomonadati > Pseudomonadota > Alphaproteobacteria > Hyphomicrobiales > Phyllobacteriaceae > Mesorhizobium > Mesorhizobium sp. M4B.F.Ca.ET.089.01.1.1. The sequence goes on along the minus strand of NZ_RZOS01001072.1, from coordinate 460 downwards.
GAAGTGCAGGTGGCTTCTGGAGGGGTCGATGAATCCGAGCAATTGAGGGTCGTCGAGGAAGATATCGATGTCATGGCTCTCGCGATGGCCGATCTGGATCATCATCGCCGTTCCGCCGCCAAATGACCATTCAAAGTCATCGCCCCCGGCATTCTCGCGAAGCTGATCGATCAGGTCGATAGTGATACCAAAAAGCCGCCGCCATTCGGACGGGCGTCGGCTATCAAGTCCAGCCATTACGCGACGAGCGGATAGCTCTCGCCGGACCAGGCAGAGAACTTGGCGGCAAACGCCTTCAGGTCCTCAACCGCGATGTGGTGCGCGATTGCGAACTCGACTTGCTGGGCGAGAGGGACCTCGCCGAGAAAGGCGCTGACATGACCGGGATGCTGCTTGGCCAGATCGATATTAGCAAGGCAATGCGCCAGCGCCGCGTCGTCCAGTTGATCACTGTAGGGCG
>NZ_RZOS01001071.1:0-750 GCF_004022605.1 Mesorhizobium sp. M4B.F.Ca.ET.089.01.1.1 | reverse complement strand
TTGTTCCCGTTGTGGGTCGTGGTTGCGGGCGCCGTTCATCGGCTGCTCTTTTGTTGGTTTAGGCTGCGCGGGCAGCGATACGGTCGCGAATAAAGCCAAGCACCTCGCTTTTGACGAAGGCGATGCGGCGCTCGCCCATTGGCACTGCGGCCGGAAAGCGTCCTTGGTCTCTTAGCCGATTGAGAAACGTGCGTGAGAGGCTGGTCATGCGGGCAGCCTCGTTTAGCGAAACGAGTTCGAGATTGTCGTTCATAAGATTCCTCTTTAGCGCCCGAGCGGAATCGAGCGCGCGCAAAACGTATGGGATTTGTGGAAGAGGATTGACCGGCGCTTTGCACCGCCCTCGTTTCGTGAGGGCCTACGACGGCGATGCCGCTGCTCAGTGGCTATCCAAGATAACCATGGCGGCACTTATAAGCGTTTTCGCCTTGCGTGTCAAGAAAAAACGAGTCTCGCAAAAAGAAAGAATGTCAAGCAGTTTTTATTGTCGCGTCAACTTGCCGCAATAATTGGCCCAATCCGACATTAGCGCGCGCCGCTTCTCTAGCGCATCGCCGCGGCGATAAGCTCGCTCGACGTCGTTGCCGACCAAGTGCTCAAGCGCCCATTCCGCAATCTCGCGCGGATAGTTCGTCTCCTCCCCGGCCCAGTCGCGGAACGTGCTGCGAAAGCCGTGAACAGTCACGCCAGGGCGCTTTTCAGCCATCACCTCGCGCATGCGGCTGTTGCCTATCGGCCGGCCCTCGCGCG
>NZ_RZOS01001070.1:0-753 GCF_004022605.1 Mesorhizobium sp. M4B.F.Ca.ET.089.01.1.1 | reverse complement strand
GTGATAGTTCACGCCGCACTTTCTACAATCGCCAGATCGCCCTGAAGCTGATTCTGGCTGGACCCGGATAAGAACATGTGCAGTGTCATGACCGTGACGCAGGGAAGGGGGAGGGGATTTGATGTCTACGACGATGTGCGATCTGGCAACGACGCTGCCGCTACTGATCGGCCATCTTCTGGACCGGGAGAGGAAGCTTATGCGGGGGCGGTTCCGCGAGGAAACGATGACCGATATCTTCACCGGCGCACTTGCGGCATTTGCCGGGCCTGAGCTTGTCATCCAGTATCCAGATGAGGCCGTGACAGGCGGTGACCTTGATCTGCGGTTCTGGCACGCGACAGCCGTACCCCTGTCATCACCGAACCTTCCAAGGAATAGCGGCGGCTGCCGCTGGTGACCGGCTTCCTGCCCGTCGGTCTCACATTGTTGAGCGGAGCAAAGCCTGCATATGCTCAGGCAGGTCGAGTTCGCCGCGCGCTTCGACCTCCAAGAGATACCTGGCCTTGGCCAAGCCATCGCCTTCCCTGACCGTTGGGTAAGCGCAGACGGCCAGCAGGGACCTTTCCTCCCTTTGGCTCGCTCGGTCGCGATCGAGGACGCTTCCTCCCGTTTTGTGAGCGGCCTTGCCAAATGCCGCGTATTCTACCTTGTGCGCCTCAATCAGCTCGCGCAGCTCGCTGGACGGCTCCATTTCTTGCCGCACGGGCTCTGAGGTGATCGCCGTTGCTGTGACCGTCGAGGCGATAACAG
>NZ_RZOS01000106.1:0-14898 GCF_004022605.1 Mesorhizobium sp. M4B.F.Ca.ET.089.01.1.1 | reverse complement strand
TCGGTCCGTCCGGTTCCGGCAAGACGACGCTGCTGCGCATGATCGCCGGCCTCGAAAGCATTGACGTGGGCACGCTGACGATCGACGGGGTGCGCTCGGAGAACCTTGCGCCGGGCAGGCGCAACGTTGCGATGGTCTTCCAGAATTATGCCCTTTACCCACATATGACGGTCGCGGAGAACATGGCCTTTGGGCTGAGGAACATTCGGGTCGCGCCGGATGTCATCCGCCAGCGGATCGCCGAGGCTGCGCGTATCCTGGAGATCGAAGCGCTGCTTCACCGACGGCCGTCGCAGCTCTCCGGCGGGCAGCGCCAGCGCGTGGCCATCGGGCGTGCGATCGTCAAGGAGCCCAAGGCATTCCTGTTCGACGAGCCACTCTCCAATCTGGACGCGGCGCTTCGCGCCCGTACACGCGTCGAGCTTGCCGAACTGCATCAGCGTTTGAAGTCGACGATGATCTACGTCACCCACGATCAGGTGGAGGCGATGACGCTCGCCGACCGCATTGTGATCCTCAACAATTGCCGGATAGAGCAGATGGGAAGACCCGTCGATGTCTATGCACGTCCGGCGTCGCGATTCGTCGCGACCTTCGTCGGGTCGCCGGCAATGAACATCCTGCCTGTTACGGTTTCGGGCTCAGGCGACAGGCTCAATGCGCGCTTGACCGATGGATCGCTCGTCGAACTTCCTGGCACGCCGGCCAACATGGATTGGCGCGAACTCGGAGTACGGCCGGAATCTCTGACTGTCGTCGCCGAGGGCAATCAAACATCCGCCACGGCCACCGTTGTCGAGCGACTTGGCGAGCGAACGCTCGTCTATGCGCGGCTCGCGGATGGGACGCAGGTGACGGCACAGGATCGCGGGCTTTCGAGCGTCAAACCGGGCGACGCCGTTCGGCTGAAGTTCGACACCACGGCCCTGCATCTGTTCGCCCCGGACGGGTCGGCCTGGCACGCACGCGCCGACGGAGCCTGAACCCGCCGAGCGGGTCGTGCCCTCCGGCATCTTGCCGGGGCTCTAGCCCTTGATACCTGCCGAGAGCGTTATCGCTTCGGTCACCCGGCGCTGGAAGAAGAGGTAGGCCAGTGCCACCGGCAGGCCGGCCAGTACGGCTGCCGACAGCTGGCGCGCGTAGTAGACACCGAAGGCGTCGTTGACCTGCGTGATGCCGACCGTGATGGTCATCATCTCGGTGCGGGTCACGGAGAGGAACGGCCACAAGAACGCGTTCCACGTCCAGATGAAGCAGACGATCGACAGCGCCGTCGTTACCCCCCAGTTCATCGGCATGTAGATCTTGAAGAGGATCCCGAATTCAGACGCATTGTCCATGACCGCAGCCTCGCGGAAGTCCTTCGGAACCTGATCGAAAAACTGCTTGTACACGATGATGATGACGGGGTGGATGAGCTGCGGCAACATGATTCCGGCCCAGCTGTTGAGCAGGCCGAGGTTGGCGACCAGCACGAAGTGATTGATGATCAGCGCCGAAGTCGGCACCATGAAGGAGGCAAGGATCAGCCACCAAAGCGCGATCCGCCCCGGGAACCGCAACTGCGAGATTGCGTAGCCGCACAGCATCGAGATGAAGATGGTGATGACCGTTACGCCGACCGCGACCGCCACTGAATTGACGTACCAGGCGCTGATCTGCGTGGTGGTCAGGGCGCTGATGTAGTTCTCCAGCGTCGGCGTCTCGGGCCAGAGTTCGATGTAGGGCCGTACGACCTCGTCATCCGGTTTGAGCGATGAGATCACACCCCAGTAGAGCGGAAACGCCCATAGGACGGCCCAGACGAGCGTCAGTGCGGTGATGATCCCGCCCCAGAGGTTCCAGCGGTGCGCAGCCACGGCGTTCATCGGCGCCGCCTTTCGGCGAACCGGAGCAGTTGGAATTGCAGGACCGAGACGACCACCACAAGCACGAAGAGGGTGACGGCGACGGCCGCCGCCCTGCCTCCCTGGTTCTGCTGGAAGGCCTTCTGGAAGACGTAGTAGACGAGCACCATATTGTCGTTCGGCCGGCCGCCGATCGAGAACAGATAGACCTGGTCGAAGATCTTGAGCTGCAGGATGAGCTGGATGGTGAACACCAGCGAGGTGATCGGCCACAGCAGCGGCCAGGTGATGCGCCGGAACGTGGTCCATCGCGTCGAGTTGTCGAGCGCCGCGGCTTCATAGATCTCCCCTGGTATGGACCGCAGTCCGGCAAGGAAGAGGAGGATCGAGAAGCCCGCGGTCCACCAGATTGTCACCCCGGCCACAGCCGGCAAGAACCAGACGCGCGACTTGAAGACCGGCACGCGCGGGATTCCGAGCCAGTCCAGCACATGCATCGCGATCCCGAACTGGAAATTCAGCGTCCAGTCCCAGATCAGATAGACGACGGACACCGGCAGGATGTAGGGCAAGAAGAACAGCGCCAGCACGATCGACTGGAAGCGGCCCTTGAGCCGCGACACGCCTAGCGCGATCAACAGGGCGATGAGTGTCCCTGGGACGACCGTCATCAGCACGAAATAAGCGGTGTTCCAGAGCGCGCGCCGGAACATCGGGTCGTTGTCGAGCCGCAGGTAGTTGTCGAGGCCAACCCACCGACCCGCGCCGATCAGCGGCGCATCGGTGAAGGAGATGCGGAACATCTGGACCATCGGATAGACGAACGCCAGCAGATAGATCGCCAGGAAGGGAGCGACCAGCACCAGCGCGACAAGACGTTCAGTGCGGGAGTTGCGAAGCATGGCTCTTCCTCAAATATGACTGGGACCGCTCTGGACAGGACGGTCCCAGCCTTTGAGCCCTACATGCTGTTCAGCTCATCCTTGATGGATTTCACCGCCTCGCCGGGGTCCATCTCTCCATTGAGGGTCGGCACGAAATAATTGGACATGATGTCGAAGATCGGCCCGGCGACACCAGCCTTGGGCGACTTCGGATCGAAGATCATGTTGGCCGTCAGCGTAGAGTAGGTCGCATTGGGCTCCATTGCCTTGTATTCAGCCGTTTCGGTGACTGGCTTGTAGGCCGGGATGTGCCCTGCCGTGGCCCAGAACAGCGAGTGCTTGTCCATCCAGGAGATCACCTCGAGAACGGCGGCACGCTTTTCCGGGCTGATTTCCTTGCCCTTGTTCTTCGGGATTGCGAATGAATGGCTGTCCGCATAGGTGCATGGCTTGTCGAAGATCACCGGGATCTCGACGGCGCCCCAGTCGAACAGCTTGCCTTGCTTGGCGAGGTCGGTCATCGTGGGAACTTCCCAGACGCCGTTGATCATCATTGCGGCCTTGCCCGAGGTGAACAGGGCGACGGTCGCGGGATAGTCCGTATAGGTCGACTGCAGCCCGGCCTTCGTCCATCCTTGCAGGACCGCTAACGCTTTCGCCAGCTTTTCAGGATTGTCGCCGGCGAGGAACTCGTTGCCCGTCAGAAGCTCGCCGCCTTGCTGGCACACCAGCGAATAAATGGTGCGGTACATGAAGTTGCCGTCGGCGGTGACGCTGCCCAGCGGGAACTCGACACCGGCATCCTTCAACTTCTGCAGCGTCGCGGTGAATTCTTCCTTGTTTCTCATACCTAAGGGACGGCCGTCGTCGCCGAGCACGCCTGCCTTCTTCAGGAGGGCGCGATTGTAGTACAGGACGATCGGATGGGTATCGAGCGGCACCGCGTATTGCTTGCCGTCGACCGTCACGGCGCCCATCGTCGTCTGGGCGAAGTCCGAGGCAGAGAGGCCCATCTTGCTCATATCGTCGGCGGTGATTTCTTCGAGAATGTCCTGGCTCACCGCCAAGGGGATGCGGCTGGCATGATAGGTCATGACGTCAGGCGCCTCACCGACAGCGGCCGAGGTCTGCACCTTCGCGTAGAAGGGCGTGCCCCACTCCAGCGTCGTGGCGTCGATCTTGATCTTGCCGGCGTGGGCGGCGTTGAAGTCGGAGATCATCTGCTTCATGCGCACACCGTCACCGCCGCCGAGGAAATCCCACCATGCGACGGTTTCTTCGGCGTGGGCCGCGACGGCCCAAAATCCTCCGGCCGCAATCACCGCTAGGGCCATCATCTTGCGAAAGTTCATCTCAGCTCCTCCCGAGTACGGCGGTTAGATCCGCCTTGAACGTCTCAATGCTACACCAAACCGAAACGCCTGCAACGGATTTTAGGGTATATATCAGATAATCGGATATTAACTCAGAGCGTCACGCGGACCATCGAGTAGGAATGCGGCGGCAAGTTAAGTGTCATTCCCTTGCTGGTGAGCGCTGCCCCGTTGCCTTTGACAGGCGATACGTTGTCCGGTGCGTCCTTCGTGTTGCAGGCCTCGAGGTCGTCGTGACGGATGATCGTGTGCTCGATGGACTTGGCGGCGAACCGCTCGAGGGCGACGTCGGCCTCTATCGCCTCGGACCCGTGCCGGTTGATTGCAAAAAAGGTCAGCGTGCCGGCGCTCGAATCGTGCACGCCTGCAATGTCGAGCCACGGCACTTTGTCGGCCGCGGCCGCGTCATAGGTAGGCACCTCGACCGCGAGTTGCAGCGCGGTGCCGCGGCCGTGCCTGGAGGCCAGCATAAATGGCCAGTAGATCGTTTGTCGCCAGGCGGCGCCGCCGGGATCGGTCATGATCGGCGCGATCACGTTCACCAGCTGCGCGATGCAGGCGATGCGAACGATATCCGACCGGCGGATGAAGGTGTTGATGATGCAACCGACCTGCAGCACGTCCTCGAAATTGTAGATGTCTTCCAGAAGCCTCGGCGCTTCCGGCCAGTCCCAGCTGCGCATGCGCTCGGCGTCCTGCTTGCGCTGATGGTACCAGACGTTCCACTCGTCGAAGGAGATCTTCACGTCCCGCTTCGAGCGCGTCTTGGCCTTCACGTAGTCGATGATGCCCGCGACCGTGCCAATGTAGCGGTCGAGCTTGGCCGGAAGAGCGAGATATTCGGCCGTATTCTTCTCGTAATTCTCGAAATACATGTGGAGGGAGATGTAGTCGACCTGCTCGTAGGTCGCTTCCAGCACGGTCGCTTCCCACTGCGGATAGGTCGGCATATTGGAATGCGACGAGCCGCACACGACCAGTTCCACCGTCGGGTCGAGGCCGCGCAGCGCCTTGGCTGTCTCGTTGGCAAGATGGCCGTATTCGCTGGCCGACTTGTGGCCAACCTGCCAGGGACCGTCCATTTCATTGCCGAGACACCAGAGGCGGCAGTTCCAGGGTTGCGCCCGTCCGTTCCTGGCCCTGAGGTCGGACCAGTAGCTGCCGCCCGGGTGATTGACGTATTCAACGAACGCCCGCGCCTCGTCGAGGCCGCGCGAACCGAGATTGACGGCAAGCATCATCTCGGTGCCGGCTTTTTCGGCCCAGTCGGCGAATTCGTGGATGCCAACCAGGTTGGGCTCCGTGGTGCGCCACGCAAGATCGAGCCGCCGCGGGCGGCTCTCCTTTGGCCCTATGCCGTCTTCCCAATTGTAGGCGGATACGAAGTTGCCACCGGGGTAACGGCAGATCGGCGTGTCGAGCGCACGCACCAGCTCGATCACGTCCTTGCGCATCCCCTGTGCGTCCGCTTGCGGATGTCCGGGCTCGTAGATGCCCGTATAGACCGCCCGGCCGAGATGCTCGAGAAAGGAACCGTAAAGACGCTTGTCGATATCCGCGACGGCATAGGCCGCGTTCGCCGTGACTCTGGCCTTCATGATCCCTCCCACTGCGGATTATCAATCCGACTTTCCGATTTATATCCGGGTCATGGGTCAGTTAAGGGTGGAGTTCGCCCGCCCGTCAAGGGCCTGGAGCAATTCCAGGAAAGATGTGTGCGGCTTTCCTGGAAAAGCCGTAGCGCTTTCCCTTGGGAATTGCGTCCAAACAAAGAGTGGAGCAGTTCGCAGTTTCCGTGAGACCGTGCCCTTAGGCCTTCAGCAGGCGCAGAACGATGTCGTTGCTGTAATTGCCGAAGCCGCCACCGAAGATGTTTATGCCGCCGGGGTGACGCGCATCTTCCTTCACGCCGATTCGTATCCGGATCGAGCGGTGCCGCTCGAGCTCCAGATCAGCCAGCGAGCATTTGGAAACCTTGTTGTTGTTGCGATAGGTGCCGTTGTTCGTGACGCGCCAGTGTGCGAGGTCGCCATATTGCGATCCGGCCAGCTTCCACCAGCCGGGCGTATGCTTGCCGCGCTTGTCGCCATAGTCGGCCGGCGCCGTCCAAGTATCTATCTCGTGTCCGTTGATCGCTACCGTGATGTCCGATGGCCAATCCTTCGATGTGCCCGGGACCTCCGACGAAAGCTCCATCGCTAGTTCCAATCCGCCGACTTTGGCATTGGCAAGCGTCGCATTGTTGGGAAACTGGTATTCGACGAAGCCGCGCGTGAACCACAGTAGCCCTGCCCGCATACGGTCAGGATCGAGAAAGGTGTCGGGCACATCGAGAAGTCCGATGACGCCGTCTTTTGAACACAGGCCGCAGGGAGCGGAAACTTCGCATCTCGTATAGAGTCCAAGCGGCATCGCCACTTCTATGACGCCGAGATCCTGCGCCGGAGTGCGGTCCTTAAAGACGACAACCAACTCGGAGAAAGTCGAATAGCAAACCTTCTGGCTTCCCTTGCGCGCCTTCTGCGATTTCGTCTCGATCAAACCGACATCGACAAGAACCTGGATGTTTGCGGAAATCGTCGATTGCGGAAGACCCAGTTCTTCGGCCACTTGATTGACGTTTTTCGGCCCCTTGCGGTGCAGCAGATCGAGAATCCGGACCCGGACCTCGCTCGCGAGGCTCTTCAACAAGTCAAGCCGCTCAAGCGGATCGACAACCATGATTTCATTCGACATATGGCCCCGCACTCGTCACACGGAGTTATGTATCAGCAGATCAGATACAAATAAAGACGGTGGCGTTATGGTCCCCTAGCGCCAATTTCGGATTCCAGGCATCCGAACAAGGCTCGCTCGCGCCGTTTCTTAGGCTAAATTGTTCCGACTGGCGGGAGGGTCGTCCCTTGCGAGAAGAGCAACGCAGGCTTGCGGCGATCTTGGCTGCCGACGTGGCAGGGGTTCCGCCGCCAGGATCTGGCTAACCGGGCGAAGAAGCTGGCGATAAGTAATTGATAAACAAGGACAATGGTGGGCCCGGAGGGACTCGAACCCCCAACCAAGCGGTTATGAGCCGCCGGCTCTAACCATTGAGCTACAGGCCCCACGCGGCTGGCTTAGTGTTTTTCCCTCATCGGCACAAGGCTTTCCGGGCGGGCTGGCAGCGATCGCCCAAATCAGCCCATATTCGCGCTCTAGTTGCCAGATGCGACTGGTTCGCAGACCGAGGAGATTTTCATGACCAGACATCTTTTGCCCCTCATGCCGCTGGCGCTTGCTGCCGCCATCGCCTTCCCGGCGGTGGCTGGCGCCGCCGATTCGCAAGCCACGCCCCGCATCGTCGTGTCGGGCGAAGGCCAGGCGACCGTCGCCCCCGATCTCGCGCTGTTGACGCTCAGCGTCATGCGCGAGGCCAAGACCGCGCGCGCCGCGCTCGACGCCAACAACGACGCCATGGCCGCGGTTATCGCGGCGATGAAATCGGCCGGCATCAAGGACCGCGACCTGCAGACGGCGGGCATCCAGATCAATCCGCGCTACAACTACACCAACAAGCCGGACGGCAGCCAGGAGGCCGAACTGGTCGCCTACCAGGTGACCAACACGCTTTCGGTGCGCATCCGTGACATCGACAAGACCGGCGACATCCTCGACAAGGCGGTGTCGCTCGGTGTCAACCAGGGCGGTGGCATCACCTTCTCCAACGAAGACCCGTCCGCCGCCGTCACCGAGGCTCGCAAGAAGGCGGTCGCCGATGCCATGGCCAAAGCCAAGACGCTTGCCGACGCCGCCAGGGTCAACCTGGGGCGGGTCCTGGAGATCACCGACCAGAACATCGCGCCGCCGCCGATGCCGATCAACGCCAAGGCCTTCGATGCCGCGGGCGCGTCGGTCCCGGTGCAGGCGGGCGAGAATTCTTACGCCGTGCAGGTTACCGTCACCTTCGAACTGAAGTGAGCGTGGTCCGGCCGGCCTGCGCCGGCGGGGCCGGACGCAGGATCCGGCCGGTTGCGACCGGCGCCTGCCGCGCATGAAAAACCCCGGAGGACCAGTCCTCCGGGGTTCTTCTTGAGCCGCACCCTTCCGCCCTGGCGGAAAGGGGCTCTGCTAGGCGTTCAAGCCGGGGCCGGCTTGTGTTCCTCAGCGATAGATGATCGGGCAGCCGCGCACGTTGGCGAACACCACCACCACGCGATCGCCGTACTGGCGGCCCGCGACCTTGACCGTGCGGCGGTCGATGTCGACGATGCGGACGCGGTGCAGGCCCATGCGCTCGGCCTTGTCCAGCGCGCGGTCCGGCGAACAGCCGCGGCGGCGCCACTCGCGATCACGGCGATAGCCATCGTCGTCGTCACCGCTATAGACGCCGAAGCGCGGATCCTGGTTGTTGCCGAAGCCGAGGTAGAGGCTGTCAGCATGGGCGGCGGGGATGGCGGTAAGCGTGCCGAGGCCGACAAGCGCCGAAAGGGCTGCCGTCTTGATGGTGTTGAGCATTGTCTTCTCTCCTTGTTGAGGGCTCTCGCCCGTCTGGTGAACCGATGGTGCGAGAATGCGCCTGCCTGTCTGAACTGTCTGCGAACCGTCCATTCATCTTCGGTTCATCTGGCAAGTCATCGGTTGCGGGCGGCCGGACCCCAAACGCCCCACGGCCCCGCCGGTTCCGGCCGAGGCCGCTCCGGCGCGTGGTATTTCCTACCGGTTTGCGGCGAAAATCGGTTCAAGGCCGGTCAAGATGCGAACCATCCAGATTCGTCATCAAGATGCGAACCATCCGGGTTCGTCAGCGAACCGTCAGGGTTCGTCGTCGAGCATGTAGTCGAAATAGTCGTCCGGCTCGGCAAGGTCGGTCTCGCTGGCCTTGACCCGTCCGCGGATCGAGATGCCGGCCTCGTGCACCGTTTCGGCGCTTCCCGAAACCAGCCTGTGCCACCAGTAGAGGTCATGCCCCTCCGCGATCAACCTATAGGCGCAGGTCCTGGGCAGCCAGCGGATCGTGCGCACATTCTGCGGCGTCAGCCCGACACAGTCCGGAACCCGCGCCAGCCTGTTGGCATAGTCGGCGCAGCGGCAGCTTTCGGCGTCGAACAGCCGGCAACCGACGCTCGTCCAGTAGATTTCGCCGGTATCCTCGTCCTCCAGCTTCGACAGACAGCATTTGCCGCAGCCGTCGCAAAGCGATTCCCACTCGGCCGGCGTCATCGCCTCGAGCGTCTTGGTTTTCCAGAATGGCGCACCCATTGCGCGGATGTGGCCCCGGCCGGCGCCGAGGTCAAGCGCGGCAGTGGCATAAATGAGACATGCATCATATGAAAAACACGAAGTTGCCTTCAAAACGCCGGTCAATCGTCCTTCGTTGCCGCTAATGCCCATGCGCCGGAACCAAATCCGGATGATGCAAGTTTGGGCAGGGATGGGACCCCATAAGGAGAATTTGAGATGAAACGCCAACCACGGATTCTGGCAGGCACGGCGATCGGCCTGTTGATGGCATCCGCGCCGTTGGGCGCGTACCCGCTCCAGGGTGGTGCCGTTTTCGGCCCCGCGCAGCATGCCGCAGCGCCATTGATTCTGGCGCAAGCGAGCTGCGCCGAGGGCGAATCGGCCGAGGCCTGCGCGCAGAACCAGCAGGCTGAACCGGAACAGCCCAAGAAAAAGAAGCGCGAGCAGCAGCAGCAAACCGAATCCGCGCCGGCCGAGCAGGCCGCTCCCGAGCAGGAACAGAAGCCGCGCAAGCGCAAGGCCGAACAGCAACAGCAGCAAACGGAACAGGCGCCGGCCGAACAGGCAGCACCGGCCGTCGAAGAGCAGCAGCCGCGCAGGAAGAAGCGCAACCAGCAACAGCAGATCGAAGCGGCACCGGCCGAGCAGCCAGCTGAGCAGGCAGCTCCGGCAAACGACGAGCAGCCGGTCATGCCGCGCAAGAAGAAGCGCGAACTGCAACAGCAGATCGAGGCCGCGCCTGCCGAACAGCCCGCCGAGCAGGCAGCTCCAGCAAATGACGAGCAGCCGATCAAGCCGCGCAGGAAGAAGCGCGACCAGCAGCAGATCGAGGCGGCACCCGCCGAGCAGCCGGCCGAACAGGTCGCCCCGGCAAACGACAACAACCGCCAGGACAATCTGCGCAAGAAGAAGCGCAAGCAGGATCAGCAGATAGAGGCTGCGCCCGCCGAGCAGGCGCCGGCCAAACAGGCGGCACCCGCCGGCGAACCTGTCCCGCAGGCCGAACCGCTTCCTCAGCCCACAGAGCAGCAGGCGGCTCCCGCCCAGGGCGATCAGCCTCTGGACAAGAAAAAGCGCGGCAAGAAGACCATTGGCGAACAGCCGGTGACGGGCGAGCAGCCGGCCACTGGAGAACAGCAGCCATCGACGGCCGAACAACCCGCCAATGGCGGGCAGACCGTGACTGGCGAACAGCCGGCACAGGGCGAAAACCCGGCGGCCGAGGGCGAAGCCCAGGCTGACAAGAACGCGGCCCCCATCCTCGACAGCCAGAAGGATGTCCTGCGCAAGCGCAAGGGCAAGAACCAAAACGGCCAACAGGGAGGCGAGAATGCGAATGGTGAGCTGAGCAACCAGCCCGCCCAGCAGAATGGCGAGCAGGCGCAGGCACCGAAGCCGGCTCCGGTCGACCAGGGACCGCCGCCCACCGACGACAAGTCGGCCCAGCAGGAGATCAAGCCCGAGAAGATCGTTCCGGTGACGGAGGAAAAGGGCAAACGCGTCGAGGTAGCGCCCGATGAGAACGTCCGCGACCGCCAGCGCCCGCAAGGCGTCAACGTCCTCAGGGAACTCGGCGATCGTGTCATCCTGCAGTTCAACAACCAGACGATCGTCGAAAGCAACGACGCCCCACGCATGCACCGCGGCGCCAGGAATGTCTACTACGAGGACCTCTCGGGCGGTCGCAGGCGCGAAATCGTCGAACGCGACAACGGCATTCAGATCGTCACCATCCGCAACCGTTACGGCGACGTCATCCAGCGCTCGCGCATCACGCCGGAAGGGCGCGAATATATCCTGAGCTATGTCGACGAACGGAACTATGAGGACGATGGCGACTGGCGCGATCCCGGCGACGACTTGCCGCCGATGCGGCTCAACATCCCGCGCCGGGACTACATCCTGGATTCGGAGGATGTCGAGGATGAAGACGACTACTACACCTTCCTCGAGCAGCCGCCGGTGGAGAAGGTCCAGCGCCTCTACTCGATCGACGAGGTCAAGCGCTCGGCCCGTGTGCGCGACATCGCTCGCCGCGTCGACCTCGACACGCTGAACTTCGAGTTCGGTTCGGCCTCGATCTCCGACGAGGAGGTGCAGAAGCTCGACGGCGTCGCCAACGCCATGGAGAAGCTGCTGAAGAAGAACCCGGCCGAGACCTTCCTGATCGAAGGCCACACCGACGCCGTCGGCACGCCGGAAGCGAACCTCGCCCTGTCGGATCGGCGCGCCGAAGCGGTCGCCGAGGCGCTTACCAACGCCTTCGGCATCCCGCCCGAGAACCTGACCACGCAGGGCTATGGCGAGGAGTATCTCAAGGTCGACACCTCAGGGCCGAACCGTGAGAACCGCCGCGTCGCCATCCGCCGCATCACCTCGCTGGTGGCGCCGGTGGCCAGCAGCGAGAATTAACGAGCTGTTCCAGAAGCATAAGACGGCTTCTGGAATCAGGGTGACAACAGAAAGCCCATCCCGGTTTGGCCGGGATGGGCAACGCGCTACGGGTTTGACGCTCAAGGAGAATTGAGCCCCGATTCGACCGGCTTCATTGAATTTTCGGATTGCTGTACCCAGATTCTCGACAGGGCGTTCCCTGCCCTGTCCCGACTCCAGCGGGACACATGAGCCCCGCCGGCCCCTCCGGCGGGGTTTTGTTTTGGCCTTGCAAACAACTGCGGGTTGCCTGAAAAACGCCACTGAAAGCAGGAGCGGAACAGCGCATGAAACGCCTCGAACTCGCCATCGAATCGATCATTCTCGCCACACGCTGGCTGCTGGTCGTTTTCTATATCGGGCTCGGCCTTGCGCTCGCCATCTACGCGGTGTCGTTCGGCAAGAAGCTCTACGAGTTCGCTTTCAACGCCCTGACGCTCGGCGACACCGATACGATCCTGAAGATGCTCGGCCTGATCGACGCCGCCCTGGTCGCCTCGCTGGTGGTGATGGTGATCATCTCCGGCTACGAGAATTTCGTCAGCCGCTTCGACGAGAATGACGGCAAGGTGCACTGGCTGGGAACGATCGATGTCGGCTCGCTCAAGGTCAAGGTGGCCTCGACCATCGTCGCCATCTCGTCGATCCACCTGCTGCAGGTCTTCCTGAATTCCGTCTCCTACACGACAGACCAGCTGATGTGGCTGACCATCATCCACCTCGCCTTCGTCCTCTCGGCGCTGATGCTGGCCTATATCGACCGGCTGATGGGTTTGGCCAAAGGCAAGAAGGTTGAGGACTGAGGCCTCGCCCGCTGCCCCTCAGTAGATGGTTTTGATCTTGCTTTCCGTGCGGGCAAACACCTCGTCCGGCACGAAGAAGTCGCCGGCGAGAGGCCCTGTCGCGCCGGGCGCGTAGACGGAAAAATCGCTGACGCCCTCGGCGCGCAGCACCTCCTCGTCGATGTAGAAATTGCCGGTCGCCTCGCGCGACGGGCGCAGGAAGATCGCATGCGCGGCGTCGGCCATGATGTCGGGCGAACGGCTCATCGCCGCCACTGCCGCGCCGCCGAGCAGGTTGCGTACCGCGGCTGTGTCGATGGTCGAGATCGGCCACAGCGAGTTGACGGCGATGCCGTCCCTGGCGAACTCCGCGCTCATGCCCAGCGTGCACATCGACATGCCGAACTTGGCCATTGTGTAGGCGACATGGTTCTTGAACCATTTGGCCTTCATGTCGAGCGGCGGCGCCAGATTCAGGATGTGAGGGTTCTTTGCCAACTTCAGGTGCGGAATGCACATTTTGGAAACCAGGAAAGTGCCGCGCGTGTTGATCTGGTGCATCAGATCGTAGCGCTTCATGTCGGTCTCCAGCGTGCCGGTGAGCTGGACGGCGCTGGCGTTGTTGACGCAGATGTCGATGCCGCCGAACCGCTCGACGGTTCTCACGACTGCCTCGGCGACCTGCGCCTCCTCGCGTATGTCGCAGAGCACCGGCAGCGCCTTGCCGCCGGCCTGCTCGATCTCCTCGGCAGCGGTGTAGATCGTGCCCGGCAGCTTCGGATGCGGCTCGGCGGTCTTGGCGGCGATCGTCACATTGGCGCCGTCGCGCGCCGCGCGCAGCGCGATCGCCAGCCCGATGCCACGCGACCCGCCGGAGATGAACAGCGTCTTTCCCTTGAGCGACATCTTTCCTCCGCTTCCTTGACTACATCGCAGGCGCGAACCTTTGCGCGGCAGGCGACCAGAGCGCAAGGCCCGACCCGCCGCGAGCGGGTTACGCTGCGTCGGGTCCAGAAACGAGGCCAGGCGTGAGCACCGGAAGCGCAGGACGCCACCATTCGCAGGCCGGCCTCACCGGAATATCAATAGGCCCTCAGACCAGAACCAGTCCCTGCCGCATGGCAATGGCGATCGCATCGGTGCGATTGGCGGCGCCGAGCTTGATCAGGATCGCCGCGACATGGAACTTCGCCGTGTGCACGGAAATGCCGAGGCGCCGGGCGATCACCTTGTTGGGCGCGCCTTCGGCAAGCAGCGCCAGCACTTCCGCCTCGCGCGGCGAAAGCGTTGGCCGGGCAGCGTTCGTGTCTCCCGGCTCCTCTTCGAACGGGTCGCCGTCATGGAAGGAGAGGTCGTCGTGCCGACCGGTCAGCGGCCGGTCAGAGCCCGAAATGCGGTAGCCGGCGGCTGCAAGCCGCGCGGCAGCGGCGATCAGCAATTCGTCGGACGAAGCGGGCAGCACGGCAAGCACGCTGTCGGCGGGCTGTTCATGGCCGGGACGCCGCGACAGCAACACCCTGGGCAGCGCAGCATCGATCGCCCTGCCCTCCAGGCCATCCTCGTCGATGATGGCGACATCCACGGCCTGTCCTGATCGGTTCCCGGCCATGACCGGCAGCAGATCGCCGGTTGCGGCGAGCGCCTCGGACAGTTGCTCGGCCCGCGCGGCGTTGCCGAGCGCGATCAGCACGGTCAGCCGCCGCTCCGCGGCGGCCTGATCCGCCTTCCTGTGGTTTGCTATCGCCGCGACCGCCATCATGCCCTCAGCTCAGCGGCTTCTCGCCGATGGTCACGGCAACATCGCGCGCCTCGCCGCCGCGCACGACGCCGAGCGTCACCGACGCCCCGGCGCTGTCCGGTCCGAGCTTGCGGATCAGGTCACGCGGACCCTGCACCGCTTCGCCGTTCCATGCCACGATTATGTCGCCGAGATGCAGGCCGGCGGCCTTGGCCGGACCGTTGTCGTCGAGGCTCATCACCATCGCGCCGTGGGTGTCGCTGTTGTGGACCGGATGCAGGCCGGCGCCGAGATAACCGCGTGCGACGTGCCCCTTCTCGCGCAGCGTCGCCACCGCCCGCTCGATCGTCTCGTAAGGCATGACCAGTGCCCGCCGGCGCGGCCCGAACAGGAGCATGCCGATCAGCCCGCCCCTGGCATCGAGCACGGGTCCACCCTCGAAGCGTGAGCCGGCGTTGACGGCGAGATTGATGCGCCGGTCGATCGTCCCGCCGCGCATCGAGCGCCAGGCCGGACCGACCTCGCCGACCGAACCGAACACGGCAAGTGCTGCGCCGTCGCTGTTGCCGATGGCGACGGCGACATTACCAGGCCGCACCGCATCCGCCTTGGCGAGTGAGGCCG